>JBDTPU010000322.1:0-1653 GCA_039932535.1 Gallionella sp.
AAATGCAATCGTGCCACCATCGGGCGTGACCGACGGCATGAATGCACCGCCGAGTACATTGCTGACTTGGGATATATGCTTGCCGGCGAAGTCGTATTGATAGAGATTGAAAATGCCGCTGCGATCCGAAGAAAAATAAATACTGCGTCCGTCCGCACTCCACACTGCGCCGCTCTCGACGGCGCGGTCGTGCATCAGCTCCTCGGTCTTGTTGCCTTGGCTATCCAGTATCCAGATGTCTTTATACCCGTCCGGCTGCCTGACACCGATAACGATTTTTTGTCCGTCCGGGCTGAAGCGCGGCGTTTCAAACTGGTTATCACTTTCCGAACCAAGCCAGTTGATGTCCTGTTCACGTGCAATTTTTATTTCGGGCAACAACGGCATCGTTGCAAGCCGCGTTTTGCCGAGCTGGTTGGTCACGAACACCAGCTTGGTGCCGTCCGGCGATGGTGCTGGATCGCGCGCACGTAAATTTCTGGTGAGGCGAATCTCCCTGCGGCGCTCCAGATCGTAATAATAAATGTCGTTGTACAGATTCGCGTTACGCACCACCTCGATCCGGGTGTAATACAAACCTTTGCCGTCTGCGCTCCAGGCAATATCCGATGCAGAAGAATTCACATTATTGATGAGCTTACGGTCAGCGCTGCCATCGATATTCATCAGATGTATCGCCGGATGCTCATCTGCGTTCTGCACAAAATAGGCGATCCGTTTGCCGTCCGGCGAAATCGACGGCGCGAGATTTTGATAGCCGCCCTTGTTAGATGCATTCGGCGTCAGGGCGCGCGATACGCTCAAGCCGTGCGCGAGCACGCTCTGCTTATCCGCCTCATAACGGCTGGTCAACTCGGCTTTCCATTCATCCCACAACTCGCTGTAATCGCTGCCCAGCAAGCGGTTCGCGGTGCCATTCACCAAAAAAGGCCACCAGCGTCCGCTGTAGTCGACAGATAAATCCGCCAATTTTTCGCGTCCGTATTTTTTTGCAATGAAGCGGGTGAAACTGCCCCCGAATAAATAGGGGGTTGCTCCATCCGGCCATTTTTCAGTGTAGTTCGCCGCGTGGCTGATAGGCGGAAAATTATCTTCCAGCACTGCCATGCGCAACACCATATCCGATGCGGGCGAGCGGTTGCGTCCGCCGCCAGTCAACTCGGTTTCTTCATACACCGCCAAGCCTTCGGTCAGCCAGACCGGCTCAAATAAATTGGGAAAATACAAGTTGCCGAAAATATTTCCCAGCACACTGGCCGGTCCATTCTGCATATCCAGCTGCACGATGTGCGTGTATTCGTGAGTGATCAACATCCGCATCCAGTCGTCATAATTACTGGCGCCAAAAACGGATCCGCCGAACGGCTGAGTGATGTAAAGCGTGATCAGGTTATAGGGCAGCGGCGTCGCCGAACCATTCGCATCGTCGAGTGCATCGACCAGAACGATATTGGTGCGATCATGCGGCTGCGACTTCATGCGCGGCACCAGCCGTGCATGCACATCTTCCGCAAGCACCACCGCCCGCTGCGCCAGCGCCTCTTCGCCCTGGTGATAATGAATCAGGAAATGCGCCGAGGTCAGCGTCATCCATGAAAACGACGGATCGGTTTTTGCAAAACAGATCGGGAGATACAAAAGAAACAGCAACGG
>JBDTPU010000323.1:0-2373 GCA_039932535.1 Gallionella sp.
ATTCATTAACCAAAAAAGAGAGCCCATGAAAGATATCGTTGCAAGTATATATTTAGCGGCAAGTTTGCTAATCGCGGGTAGCGCATTGGCGGCAGATATGCCGCCAACGGCAAAATCACTCAATTGCACTGCATGCCACTCTTTAGAAACAAAGATGATAGGGCCAACTTTCAGAGATATATCCAAAGCCTACAATAAAGTTGGCGCGACAGGCACTGCCGTAGATCCTGTGGCATATAAGTTTAGCTACAAGGTGTCTGATATTCTGGCAAAGAATAATGCCGGATCGCCAACAGAATGGCTGTTACACAAAATCTCCAAGGGCGGTTCGGGAAACTGGGGTACCATGCCCATGCCGGCTAACGATCCAAGCGGTGCCAAGCAGACTGAAATCAAGGAGCTGATTAAGTTCATTCTGAATTTGGAAAAATAGCACCACGGCGAGCGTTCATAACCAGTAATCAGTAATATATTTTTCCCCTTTATCGCAGAAAAATGTAACGACATTTTCAATCCTGTGTCGATCACGTAATTCTCGTGCGGCGATGAGGTGCGCGCCGGATGAGGGGCCGATAAATATGCCATGCTCGCGCGCCAAGCGGCGCATTTCGCGCACGGCTTCGTCAGAGCCGACGGTGACAATTTCATCCATGGAATCGCGATGGCGCTGAATGATGCCGGGGATGAATCCATCGGCGATGCCTTCAATTAAATGCTTGGCTATTTCGCCGCAAAGGATGGTGCACGACTCGTCCGGTTCCAGCCCGGCAACTTTGCATGACGGGTTTACTGCCTTAAACGCCTGGCCGACACCAATGATGGTACCGCCGGTCCCTATGCCGCAGACCACTGCATCAGGCAACACACCTGCGGGCAGTTGTGAGAGGATTTCTTTACCTAACCATTCCCGGTTTTCGTCCACATTCCATTCGTTGTCAAATTGTTGCGGCGCAAAATAGCCAGCCAAATCTCCCAAACGACGGGCTTCAGCGAGCGCATCGGTCACATGAAAATCGCCGATGATGCGCACCTCCGCGCCATATGCGCGGGAGATGGCAGTGCGTTCGCGGCTCAGCCCATTCGGCATCAACACCAACATTTTGTAACCCTTGACCGCAGCCACCATGCTCATCGCGTTACCGGTATTGCCGCTGCTCGCTTCTACGATAGTATCGCCCGGCTTTAGCAGCCCCTCGCGTTCGGCGCGTTCTATCATGTACTTCGCGATACGTGCTTTGATGGATCCGGAAGGGTTCAGGAATTCCAGTTTGACCCAAATTCCGTCAATCTGTATCAGTGGTGTAGAGCCGATGGCGTCGAGAATGGTGCGCATGAATTTTCCTTATTTTTTAAATTTTCCTTATTTTAAAGAGTAGCGGATTCAATTTTGAAGTGCAACTTTTGCAAGATTGTTTGGAGGCAAGCTGCGGTCGCATCGGAGCTTCTCAAACGACCCAGTAAAAGGAGCACAGATGAAGCGCTACAAGCAACTCCCCAGCGAGCAGATACCAGATTTCCGGGTAACGCAAAGCAGGTTGGACACAGACAGGCATTGCGGGCTGCGATGCGCGTGGCTTAAAACCTTGATGACCTGATCGGCTTCGGCCAAGCTGACATTGAAAAGCATGGCAGCCAGGTGACGATGAGTGCGGACGATATAGCTACCCGAACCATGCCCGGCCATTCCCACTAAAAAGGATTTTGACGAGCACGGATATTTAGGTATAATCCGCGCCTTCGCAAAAAGTTGCCCTAAAAACACAATAGTAATCGAGGTTGTTATGTACGCAGTCATTAAAACCGGTGGTAAGCAATATCGCGTCACTTCCGGTGAAACTTTAAAAGTTGAAATTCTCCCCGGCGACGTGGGCAGCGCCGTTGTGCTGGACGAAGTGCTGATGGTCGCAGATGGCGATAAGCTGTCGATGGGCCAGCCTTTGCTGGCGGGCGCTTCTGTGAAAGCGACGATCGTATCGCATGGCCGCGGCGACAAGGTACGCATTTTCAAAATGCGCCGCCGTAAGCATTACCAGAAGAATCAAGGTCATCGTCAAAATTATACCGAGATCCGCATCGACGGCATCTCTGCGTAAATCCATCTGGCGTAATTGTAAGGAGCACATAGCATGGCATCAAAAAAAGGCGGCGGCAGTACCAGTAACGGACGCGACTCACATTCAAAACGACTCGGCGTTAAAAGTTACGGTGGCGAGTTGATCAGCGCGGGCAGCATCATCGTGCGCCAGCGCGGCACTGAATTTCACCCCGGCGATAACGTCGGTATGGGCAAGGATCACACCCTGTTTGCCAAGATCACCGGCAAGGTTGTATTCGCCATCAAGGGCGCGCAACAGCGCAGGACAGTTTCCGTCG
>JBDTPU010000324.1:0-3235 GCA_039932535.1 Gallionella sp.
GCATCCATCACGAACACATCGCACAGCGCGGCATATTTTCGCGCGGTTTCTTCCGTGCTTTTTTTCTCGCCTTTGTTGAAGCGGCAATTTTCCAGCAATACCAATTCGCCTTCGGCAACATTGAAACCGCCATTCACCCAATCCTTGATCAGGCGCACTGGCTTGCCCAGCTTGTTGGCGATGACATTGGCCACCGGCTTGAGTGAGTTTTCTTCGGAATAAATGCCTTCTTCGGGACGACCAAGATGGGAAGTGACCATCACGCGCGCACCGGCTTTCAGGGCAAAATCAATGGTTGCCATGGATGCGGTGATGCGCGCATCGGAAGTTACCTTGCCCTCTTTGACCGGCACATTCAGATCCGAGCGGATCAGGACACGCTTGCCCTTGAGATCCAGATCGGTCATTCTAATTACAGACATTTATTTCTCCTGAATTTAAGCAAGCGGGAACGCTTGGTGAAACGTGAAATGTGAAACGTGATGCCCACCCCGGCGCTATGCGCCACCCTCCCTGCCGGGAGGAAAAACATTTCACCTTTCACATTTCACATTTCACTGACTTATTTGGCGATGTGTCCTACCATGCGCATCAAGTTGCAGGTATAGCCATATTCGTTATCGTACCAGGCCACTACTTTGACAAAGGTAGGATCCAGCGCAATCCCCGCGCCAGCATCGAAAACTGACGGGCAGGTTTCACCACGGAAATCCGTTGAAACCACATTCTCAGTGGTATAGCCAAGCACGCCTTTCAATGGGCCGCTTTGTGAAGCCGATTTCATCGCGGCGCAAATTTCATCGTAGGTCGCGGGCTTGTTCAGCTCTACCGTCAAGTCAACCACGGACACGTCCGAAGTCGGTATGCGGAAAGCCATACCGGTCAACTTCTTGTTCAACTCAGGAATCACCACACCCACGGCCTTGGCTGCGCCGGTGGAAGACGGGATGATGTTTTCCAGAATGCCGCGGCCACCGCGCCAGTCTTTGCTGGAAGGACCGTCAACGGTTTTTTGTGTAGCGGTTGCAGCGTGTACCGTAGTCATCAGGCCGCGCTTGATACCCCAGGTGTCGTTCAACACTTTGGCGACCGGCGCCAGCGCATTGGTGGTGCAGGATGCGGCGGAGACGATTTTTTCACCGGCATATTTGCTGTGGTTCACGCCATACACAAACATCGGGGTGTCGTCCTTGGACGGCGCTGACTGGATGACTTTCTTGGCACCCGCATCAATGTGTGCCTGACAGGTTTCCTTGGTCAGGAAAAAGCCGGTACTTTCAACCACGACGTCAACCTTGGCTTCATCCCATTTCAGCTCGGCGGGATTCTTGATTGCAGTCAGGCGGATTTTTTTGCCATTGACGATCAGCGTATTTCCGTCAACTGCAACATCGCCTTTGAAGCGGCCATGCACTGAATCGTGCTTGAGCATATAGGCCAGATAATCGGGTTCCAGCAAGTCATTGATGGCGACGATTTCTATTTCCGGAAAATCTTTTGCGGCAGCACGGAACACCATGCGCCCGATACGGCCAAATCCATTGATACCTACACGTATAGACATTTTTATTTCCTCTCCAAGATTATAAAAAATAGCTTATCAAAAATATTTACAGCACGCTCTTGACGGCCTTGACTACGTTGTCTACCGTAAACCCGAAGTGCTTGAATAATTCCGGTGCGGGTGCTGATTCCCCAAAGGTATCAATGCCGACCACAGCGCCATCCAATCCCACATATTTATACCAGCCGCTAGTCACGCCCGCTTCGACCGCGACACGCTTGATGCCTTTGGGCAACACGCTGTCCCGGTAAGCTTGATCCTGCTTATCGAACACATTGGTCGAGGGCATGGACACGACGCGCACATTGATCCCTTCGCCAGCCAGTGCTTTTTGCGTATCCATTGCCAAGGCTACTTCAGAACCGGTAGCGATAATCACTGCTTGCGGCTTGCCGCCAGCCGCTTCCGATAAAACATATGCACCCTTGCGGATGTTGGCGATCTGCGCCGCATCACGCTTCTGGAATGCCAGATTCTGGCGGCTGAAAATCAAACAACTGGGGCCATCGTGGCGCTCTACAGCCGCCACCCAGGATACGGCGGACTCAACGGTGTCACACGGACGCCATACTTCCATATTCGGAATATAGCGCAAGGTCGCGGTTTGCTCGACAGCCTGATGCGTGGGTCCGTCTTCGCCGAGGCCGATGGAGTCATGGGTGTATACAAACAGCACGCGCAATTTCATCAGTGCCGCCATGCGCAGCGCATTGCGCGCATATTCCGAGAACATCAGGAAGGTACCGCCGAACGGCAACAGGCCGCCATGCAGCGCGATGCCGTTCATGATGGCCGACATGCCGAATTCGCGCACGCCGTAGCTGATGTAATTGCCCATCGTTTTCGCGTGGATGTGCTTTGCGCCTGTCCAGTTGGTCAGATTGGAACCGGTCAGGTCCGCCGAGCCGCCCAGAAATTCCGGCAGCACCGGCACCAGGCCGTTGATGGCGTTCTGCGAAGCTTTGCGCGTGGCGATGGTTTCCGCTTTTTCGTTGGTCTTGGCGATCACATCCGCAGTATGTTGTTTCCAGTTGGCCGGAAGGTCGCCTTTCATGCGCCGTTCAAACTCGGCGGCCTCTTTTGGAAATGCCTTGCGGTATTCCGCAAATTTGTTGTTCCATAATTTTTCCAAGCCTGCGCCTTTGGTGCGCGCGTCCCATGCCTCATACACATGCTTGGGGATTTCAAATGGTGGATATTTCCAGCCGATATGTTCGCGCGTCGCTGCGATTTCAGCATCGCCCAGCGCTGCGCCGTGTACGTCATGCGTACCCGCTTTATTTGGCGAACCGGCACCGATAATGGTTTTGCAGCAAATCAGCGAGGGCTTGTCGGTGACGGCCTTGGCGGCCTGAATGGCCGCATTCACTGCTTTTGGATCATGCCCTTCGACGTTGGCGATTACATGCCAACCATAAGATTCAAAACGCTTGGCGGTATCGTCGGTAAACCAGCCCTCGGTATGCCCGTCTATGGAAATATTATTGTCGTCCCAGAATGCGGTCAGCTTGCCCAACCCCCAGGTACCGGCCAGCGCGCAGGATTCATGGGAAATTCCTTCCATCATGCAGCCGTCACCCATGAACACGTAGGTGTAGTGATCAACGATTTCATGGCCGGGGCGCCGACTCCACCCTTATCAACTCAAAATATACTACTAACAAAGAGGAT
>JBDTPU010000325.1:0-8974 GCA_039932535.1 Gallionella sp.
CGCGCAACGACATTTCCTTGATGGCTTGCAGTTGCACAAATTTCGCCTGGCCCATGCCATGCACGGCGCAAAAATCTGCCTCGCTGGCAGCAAATAATTGCGTCAGGCTGCCGAACTGGGTGAGCAACTCGCGCGCCAGATCCACCGCACTTTTTCCGACCACGCCGGTGCGCAAAAAGATCGCCAGCAACTCCGCATCGGACAGCGCTGCCGCGCCACGGGTTAAGAGTTTCTCGCGTGGACGTTCGCCTTCTGGCCAGTCTGTGATTGCCATACACTCCTCTGCTTGCTTAAATCCGGACTTCACTTCACGGGTAACCCATAGACATGTTTGGAATTACCCTGCCATCCCCGCCCAGACGTGCTGTTTCTTGATAAGATGCGCGGCATTATGGAACAAACCCAAACAAAACGCATTGTGCTCGGCCTCACCGGGGGAATTGCCGCTTACAAGGCGGCGGAACTGGCACGCCTGCTGATCAAACAGAACATTGAAGTGCAGGTGGTCATGACCGAAGCGGCATGTCATTTCATCACTCCGGCCACGATGCAGGGCTTGTCCGGCAAGCCGGTGTATACCGACCAGTGGGATGCGAGTGTGCCGAACAATATGGCGCACATCAATCTCAGCCGTGATGCGGATGCGATTGTGATTGCTCCGGCAAGTGCGGATTTAATTGCCAAACTGGCGAACGGCCTGGCCAATGATTTGCTGTCCACCTTGTGTCTGGCGCGCAATTGTCCATTGATCATCGCGCCGGCGATGAACCGCGAAATGTGGATGAGTGCGGCGACACAGCGCAACGTCAAGCAACTGCTTGCCGATGGCGTGCAGGTGCTTGGTCCGGATAACGGCGTGCAGGCCTGCGGGGAAGAAGGTATGGGACGGATGCTGGAAGCGGAACAATTGGCGCGGGACATTGCAACATTTTTACAGATTGATAGAACACTGAATGGAAGCTCCCCCACCCCGACCCTCCCCCGGTGGGAGAGGGAGCAAACGCAGTCGTTGCCCAGAAAACTATCCGGAAAAAATATCCTGATCACTGCCGGGCCAACCTACGAGGCGATAGACGCAGTGCGCGGCATCACCAACCGAAGCTCGGGCAAGATGGGTTATGCAGTCGCACAGGCCGCACTGGAACTGGGTGCAAGCGTAGTGCTGGTGTCTGGACCAACTGCGCTAGCCAAGCCGCATGGCGCGCAATGCGTGGATGTTCAGAGTGCCCAGCAGATGTTCGACGCTGTAAAGCAGCATGTGGGCAATTGCGATATTTTTATCGGCGTGGCGGCGGTGGCTGATTACCGTGTCGCGAACCCGTCCGAGCAAAAATACAAGAAAAGCGCGGACAATCTTACTCTGGAACTCATGCCCAATCCGGACATACTTGCGTATGTTGCTAACCTGACCAATCCGCCGTTCTGCGTGGGCTTTGCTGCCGAAAGCGAAAACCTGGCAGAGTATGCCGAGCAAAAACGCCGCGCAAAAAAATTGCCCTTGCTGGTGGGCAATCTGGTGCAGCAAGCGCTGGGCAGCGACGAAAATGAATTGATATTATTCGATGACAGCGGCAGGCAAACCCTGCCGCGTGCCGATAAACTCACGCTGGCACGGCAATTGATGCAGCGCATAGCGCAACGCAATAAGGGAATTCTGAAATGAAACACACTGCGCCCACGAAGCACATTTCCCCGACAGAACATATTTCGATAGATGTCAAAATTCTTGATCAGCGGCTGCATGAAAACATGCCCGGCTATGCAACTGGCGGTTCGGCAGGGATTGATTTGCGCGCCTGCATCGAACATAACATGGTAATCCAGCCGACGCAGTGTGAGCTTATTCCCAGCGGCATTGCCATTCATTTATCCAATCCGGGATATGCCGCAATGATTTTGCCACGCTCCGGCCTGGGGCATAAGCACGGTATTGTGCTGGGCAATCTGGTCGGCCTGATTGATTCGGATTATCAGGGGCAGATTTTCGTTTCGCTGTGGAATCGCAGCCAGATCCCCTTTACGTTAATGCCCATGGAACGCATGGCGCAACTGGTAATCGTGCCGATAATGCAGGCCAAGTTTAATATCGTAAAAGAATTCCCGATGAGCGAACGCGGTAGCGGGGGATTCGGCAGTACCGGCAAGCACTAGAGGAGGCAGGTAAAATTCAGAGTGGATTTTTACCCGCGCGCGATCACTGCGTCGATTTCGGCAAAGGTATGTGCCAATTCGAAACTCTGAACCTGAGCACCCAGCTGACGGGCGATTTGCGTAATGGAAAACAAACCGCATACTGACTGTTTTCCATCCGGGCTTTCAGAGACCACCAGGACATGTTGCCGATGAGATTTTTTCAGGTTGGCCACAATTTGTCCGACCTGGGCATTTTGCACATCCTCGATTTTCAGCACTTCCAATTCGCGTTGCGTCGTCATGATGTCACGCACCATGATATCGGCATGCGTTCCGCCCATGTTTTGCAGGAAGTACATGGGTTTTTCTCCCAATACATCACTGGCCGTCAACAACCCCGCCACTTGATCATTGTCATCCAGCACCAGCAGGGTACGCACGCCGTAACGGATCATCTTGGCATTGGCTCTATCCATTGAAGTCTTGGCCCGCACACTCACGACCGAAACCTTGTTCAAATCCGTCATTACATTCGTGGCCGGATCGCTCAACTTGACCCGCTCCGGGAGTTTCTGGATCGGGTGCACAAAAGAAGAGCCCGCTTTCAGCAGGGAAGATCGCAGCACGTTATATTCTTTAATCAAAACTTTTCTCCCTCAATTAATGGTAAATTACCTGTGCAGATGTTGCAGAGGTGGCGGATTATGCTTGACTACCGGAAGATAGCTGGCCAATTCGTTAAGTGCCATGGTGTAAACCTCACGCTTGAATTCGATCACGGCAGTGATGTCCAGCCAGTAATTATTCCAGCGCCACGCATCAAATTCCGGATGCGCACTGGCACGCAAACACACATCACAGTCACGACCAACCAGGCGCAATAAAAACCAGATCTGTTTTTGTCCGCGATAACCACCGCGCGATTCACGCTTGCTCCAGTTGCTCGGAACTTCGTAACGCATCCAGTCTCGCGTGCGTCCCAGTATTTTTACATGTTCCGGCATCAAACCAACTTCTTCGTGCAACTCGCGATACATCGCCTGCTCCGGAGTTTCGCCATATTGGATGCCACCCTGCGGAAACTGCCATGCATGCTGCCGTACCCGTTTGCCCCAAAGCACCTGATTCCTGTCATTCGTGATAATAATGCCGACATTCGGGCGGTAGCCGTCTCGGTCTATCATTTGTCACTCTATTCGGTTAATTTTGATAGCCGGATTCTTTCACATTTCCAGTTTAATGAAAAGCTAATCAGCGGTTTAAAAATTCCTTATCATGCGAAGCCTGTTCATTCCCTGTAAAATCGTAAATTAATTCTTAACTTCAGGCCGTAAATCCATGCGCGTTTCGCAATTTTTCCTCTCAACTCTCAAGGAAGCTCCTTCCGAAGCCGAGCTCGCCAGCCACAAACTGATGATGCGCGCCGGCTATATCAAAAAATTGGCCAGCGGCTTGTATACTTGGATGCCGCTGGGTTTGCGCGTATTGCGCAAGGTGGAAAATATCGTGCGCGAAGAAATGGATCACAGCGGCGCGATCGAATTGCTGATGCCCGCCATACAACCCGCCGAGCTGTGGCAGGAAACCGGGCGCTGGGAAGTGTTCGGGCCGCAGATGCTGAAAATAAAAGATCGTCATGACAATCTATTCTGCTTCGGCCCCACCCATGAAGAAGTCATCACCGACATTGCGCGCCGCGAAATCCGCAGCTATCGCCAGCTACCGATCAACTTTTACCAGATTCAAACCAAGTTCCGCGACGAAGTGCGTCCGCGTTTTGGCGTGATGCGCGCGCGCGAATTCCTGATGAAGGATGCTTATTCCTTCCATGCTGATTATGCGAGTCTGGAACAAACTTACCGCATCATGCATGACACCTACTCGCGCATTTTCACCCGCCTAGGCCTGAAGTTTCGTGCCGTCGCGGCGGATACCGGCGCGATCGGCGGCAGCGGCTCGCATGAATTTCATGTGCTGGCGGATTCAGGTGAAGATGCACTGGCCTACTGCCCGACTTCGGATTACGCGGCAAATGTGGAACTGGCGGAAGCCGTTGCGCCTAGCGCAGCGCGTACTGCCCCTACCGAGACGATGCATGATGTGGAAACCCCCAAACAAACCACCTGCGAACAGGTGGCAGAACTGCTAGACATTCCATTGCAGCGCACGGTAAAACTGCTGGCCTTGATAACCAATGACAAGATAGCCAATGACAAACTGCATATCATGTTGATACGCGGCGATCACAGCCTGAACGAATTAAAGGCGAGCAAGCTGCCCGGTCTCGCCGGATTTCGCTTTGCGACGGAAGATGAGATTCGCAACCACTTCAACTGTCCGCCCGGTTTTCTCGGGCCGGTCGGAATCGACAGAAAAAAAATACGCGTTATCGCCGACCGCGCTGTCGCTACCATGAGCGATTTCGTGGTCGGTGCAAACAAACCCAAATTCCATGCGGTCGGGGTGAATTGGAACCGCGATTTGCCCGAACCAGATTTGGTAGCGGACATACGCAACGTCGTCGCAGGCGACGCAAGTCCCGACGGCAAAGGCACACTTGAAATCTGTCGCGGTATCGAAGTCGGCCATATTTTCCAGTTGCGCAGCAAATATGCCGAAGCGATGAAAGCCACTTTTCTTGACGCACAAGGCAAAGCACAGCTTCTCGAAATGGGCTGTTATGGTATCGGCGTGTCGCGCATCGTGGCCGCGGCCATTGAGCAGAATTTTGACGAGCGCGGCATTATGCTGCCAGCTGCAATGGCGCCATTTCAAATCGTCATCGTGCCGATCGGCATGGGTAAGAGCGTGGCGGTGCGCAATGCGGTAGAGAAATTGTATGCTGAGCTGCAAGCCGCTGGAATCGAGGTGTTGCTGGACGACCGCGATGAACGTCCCGGCGTGATGTTTGCCGATATGGAGTTAATCGGCATTCCGCATCGCATTGTCATTGGCGAACGCGGCTTGAAGGACGGCATGGTGGAATACCAAGGGCGACGCGCACCCGCAATGAGTACGCCGCCAGACACTCAGCCTGCGGCTGGTCTTGGCGCAGATGCCAACGCACAAACCATCCCCTTGCAAAACGCGCTGGAACTCGTAAAATCAAGGCTATGCAACTAGTTCGACAATCAATCTGGCACGCATTTTCACGCCGCCTTATCCTGTGCATGGCCCTGTGCATGACGGGGATGTTGTTCGCCTGCGCCGCACAGGCTGGCGGACAAATTTATGCACCACTTTCCGCCAGTGTGCGCACGGTGATGCAGCGCAGTGTGTCCGATCAGGCTTCGCCCAAACTGGCTTTCGCCACGCAGTATGAAGCGGATTTCTGGCTGAATGAAATGTCGCGCCGCTTGCAAAAAAAATTGCCGGATACGGCTTACCGCATGGATTTTCTCAAGACTGTACATTACGAAGCCACCCGTGCCGGCCTTGATCCGCAGCTGGTATTGGGCTTGATCGAGGTGGAGAGCGGCTTCAAAAAATATGCTGTGTCCAAGGAAGGCGCGCGCGGCTATATGCAAGTAATGCCTTTCTGGGTAAAAGAGATCGGCGCCAAAGAACAAAATCTGTTTCATCTGCGCGTCAACCTGCGCTACGGTTGCACCATCCTGCGTCATTATCTGGATATCGAAAAAGGGGACTTGTTTCGCGCCCTGGGACGTTACAACGGGACGTTAGGTAAGCCGGTATATCCGAATCTGGTACGTGCCGCCTGGCACAACCATTGGATCATGCTGCCGCGCCGTAGCAACGGCAACTATTACCCATCTGCCAGTTGATCTGTTTATATTTGATACGCAGTTCAAACTCGACGTGCAACCATCAATGGTGTCTTGCAGGGCACTCCAAATCATTCATGCGGCAAGCTACTCCCGACCGATCCAGGACGCATGATTGAATTCAGCATCATCGCCGTATTTTTTGTCGGCTTGCTGGGTGGCGTACATTGTCTCGGCATGTGCGGCAGTATCGTCGGTATCTTCACGGCGCAATTACCGAAAGATGGAGCACGCTGGCCGTTTCACCTGGCTTATAACAGCGGACGCATCGCCAGTTATACCCTGGCCGGTTTACTGGTCGGCGCGATCGGGCAAGCCGGTTTATTTATGCGCGATGTGGTGCCGATCCAGCATTTGCTGTTTGCGCTATCGAGCTTGATGCTGATCGCACTGGGCTTATATCTGGCCGGAATCTGGAGCATGGTGCGTCATATCGAACGGGTCGGCAATTTGTTGTGGCAACGCATCCAACCGCTGACGCGTCGCCTGCTTCCGGTTACGTCCCCGACGCGGGCCTTGATGCTCGGTACCTTATGGGGCTGGTTGCCGTGCGGGCTGGTCTACAGCGTGCTGGTCACCGCACTGGCCAGCGGACACGCGCAAAGCGGCGCGTTGATCATGCTGGCCTTCGGCCTGGGTACCCTGCCCAATCTGTTGGCCATAGGTTTGTTCTGGGAACGTTGCCGCAATTGGGTACGATCTCCCAAAGTTCGATTATTTGCCGGCCTGATAGTCATGGCGTTCGGGATATATGGACTGATCAAGGTGGGTTATGTTTTTGCCGTGTATGGTTGGGCAGGCAGCTGCCATATAGCTGCCTGACGGATGCATAAAATATCAACTTCGAGACAACTTGAAATGCGTAATTTATTTTTAATAATATTATTGATTTTTCTGGTGACTGCGTGCAAGGAACCGAAGATGCCATCGCCCTACCATGCCACTGACATATCCTGGCAGCACGCGCAGGCCGATTTTCAACTGACCGACTTTAACGGCAAGCCGCGCAGGCTGTCGGATTTCAGCGGGAAAGTGGTCGTGCTTTTTTTCGGTTACACCCACTGCCCTGAGGTCTGCCCCACGACGTTGGCCGACTTGGCGCAGGTCATGCACTTACTGGGAAAAGATGCGGAGCGGGTACAGGTTTTATTCATCACACTGGATCCGGAACGGGACAACCCTGCATTACTCGCGAAATTTGTACCCTCCTTTAATCCTTCTTTTCTCGGTTTATATGGTGATGCGCAAGCTACCGCTCAGGCAGCCAAGGCATTTGGAGTGAACTATGTGAAGCAATATGACAAGCACGGCGGCTATACGCTGGATCATACTGACGGAATATATTTGCTGGGCACGGGAGGTAAACCATTATTGCTCTCACCCTCCGGACAGCCTGCTGAATTGTGGGTACAGGATATTAAATTACTGCTGGCGATCAGCCGGTAAATAAATCCAACTTGATCTGCCATGCATGAGCGCAAAGACTATCTTGAATACTGGGCGCTGGCAGCGCTGCTTATTACGTTGTTTGGTTTTTTCGCAGTCAAGGTTTGGGATATCGATTTCTGGTGGCACATCGCGGCTGGCAGAAATATCCTGGAAAGCGGCGCTATTCCGAGCATAGATCCGTTCGGCATGTACGACGCTGCCAATGCGTGCGGGCAGACTGTGCTGAAAAGCGAATGGCTGGGTCAGGTATTTTTATATTCGATTTATCGCTGGCTCGGTCTCGACGGCATCATTTTTTTTCGCGCCGGGGTGCTGACGCTGTGCTTGGCCATCGTATATTTGCGTTGCCGCCTTGTCGCATCCACCAGTTCTTTCGCCTTGGTCATTACAGCGCTGGCCGGGTTGGCAATATTGCATCATACCGGCGAGCGTCCGCAGCTTTTTTCGTTTTTGTTATTCTCCTTACTATTCCTGCTGCTCGATGGTTTTGTGTACAGCGGCAAGCGGTGGCTGCTGTATTGCATTCCGCCGCTCATGCTACTGTGGAGCAATACCCACGGGGCGGTGCTGCTGGGCATGTTGGCACTGGGGTTATTCGCTGCCGGTTATATACTGGAAAATCGTTGGGTGCCAGAAAATCATCGGGCGAAGAGCCTCAATACGGCAGCAAACAAACTGATGCTGGTGGTGGTAGGTTTGAGCGGCGCGATGTTGATGTTGGCGCCGAGCGGACTCGATACTTTTAAATGCATTCTCTTCCAGCAAAGCGGCTCGGATTCGATCCGCGAGTTCGTGTCGGAGTATGCCAGTCCATGGTCGTTGTGGCCGACCACACTTTATTACTGGGTATTTTTGGGCGTGGCACTGGCGTCATTGCCAGGTTTTTTTAGCAGAGCCTATTTAAAACAGGGAAGCTTGGTGCTTGCCTTGGGTGCCATCAGCGTGATCGGCTACCGCTACATCCCCTTCTTTGTCTTGCTTGCGGCACCTTATGTGGCAGCCAGTTTGAGCCGCATGCTAAGCCGGTTCAAGCTGCCCGCGGTCGCGGTTCATTCAAGCGTACTGGTTGTTGCGCTGATATTTTTGGGCTATGGATTCCGGCAGGAAAAAGTATTCCAGCATGGCTTGCAAGAACAACGGTTTCCGATTGGAGCAGTGGCTTTTATTCAAGCCAACAAGCTGGGCGGGAAAATGTTTAACACCATGAACTGGGGCGGTTATCTGCTGTGGAATTTATCCGGCTCAACCACCTTGTTCATTGATGGCAGAACGCTCGACCCCCACCGCGTGGCGCCTTACACCAATATATTGTGGACTACGTCGGAGGGTCTGCAATATTTCGAGCAAGCAAATTTCGATCTGGCGCTCATCCCTTATGGCAGCGCTTTTAGCGGCAAGCGTTATCCCGTCATCGATTACCTGCTGCATCATCCCGGCTGGCAGCTTGTATACCAGGATGGATTGGGTTATCTTTTTACCCGACGCATCAATCATCAGAATTAATCAACGCGGATAAGGCCAAACCGCCGCAATGGAAATGTAACAACAGATTATTTGGCGTCCCCAACGAGATTCGAACTCGTGTTACCGCCGTGAAAGGGCGATGT
>JBDTPU010000326.1:0-4675 GCA_039932535.1 Gallionella sp.
TTGCTTCCAAAGCTTCGAAAACGGTGACGTCTTTCAAATTCAGCGAAATGTTGCCACTGACATCGGGATGCAGCAACATGCTGTAACGGGTACCCGACACGATAGACATGAACACCTGGCCAGCCGGCGTATTGTTCACCGTTAAATCGAATTTCGTGTCCAGCGATTTACTGTCCATTTTCGGCATGCCCACTCCGAAAGGCGGCAGCAACGCATTGTTCACCTCTTCGGGTTTGCTAGGCTGCGCACTATCCTGCGCAGCCTGATTCATTTCGCGCTGAATCGAATCCGCTGTTTGATTTTGACTTTTCGGAGTGGCGCAGCCTGCCAATAGCAATAGCGCACCCAGCCATAACCAGCGGCTTATGTCAGCGTCTTCAGGTGACTTAGCCGAATGGCTATGTAAAGCTGACGTTATTCTCATTTTTTCTCCTTCGGGTGCCCGGACAAAAGCTTTTCGTCGTGCGCAGTAGGCCTGATTCTGTGTTTGCCGGAATGCACTTTGTTTGCGGGCGACGGTTGGTTAACTGATGATTCTTGATCGGATGATTTTTGAACAGGTGGCTCCGCTGACTCTTCGTCAGGCATTTTTTTCCGGAGGATTTTTACATGGGGAAACAACGTCAACACTTGCCTGTTTTGCGCACGTTGCAACACCACGCCGCCCTCATTGACTTCGATCAACCTGGCTCCGCCATGTTCATCTCCCAACTCGACGGTTTTGCCATCGATGATTGCAGCACGACGCGTATCGGAAATAATAATGGTATGCAAGCCCGACGAATGGCTCTCGGCGCGTTCCCGCCACGCTCCTGATCCTGCACCCATTCCCCCTCCTCCAGCAGGGGCAAAAATACCTGACGGCGGGCGGGTAGGATCTGGCAAATCTTCAGCGCTACAGAAGACAGAGGACAGAAGACAGAAGACAGAGAAGATCATCCGTGGCACAGCCGCGCCAACCCTCTGTCCTCTGATAAAACAACTGGCCATTCGACTAATCGAGCAAACAGCTTTGCATAGCCACTCGGCCAAGTCACCTAAAGACGGTGACGTAAGCCGCTGGTTAACGCTCGCCAAGTCGCTGGTCATGTCTTCCGTCTTCTGCCCTCTGATCATCATACGGCCAGCCATGTTTTATCCAGACTCAAGGTATACACGGTCAATGTAAACACCGCCTCAGGATATTTTTCCACACTCAAACTTGCTTCTCCCCAAAACATCTGCGCGGGCATTTTCTCCAGCGCGGTGACGTAACGCAGCAAATCCAGATAGCCGCCGCGCACCGTGATGCGCACACCATGTTTGAAAATTTGTTTTTGTGCGCCAGGTTGTTTTTGTTCCTCAGTTGCAGTGCCCGTTTGCGGCTTCTCAATCAACAGGCTCACCGGCAAGGTTTGCAACTCAACCAGTTGCAGCCTGTCATTTTTATGCAGCACCTGCCTCAGCAAATCGGCCATCTTGTCCGGCGCAATCAAACGATCCCGGCGGCTTTGTAAATAACTATCCTGCTGCTGCAATTGTTGCTTGAGCTGCGCCAGGCGATCTCGCAACGGCGAATGTTCGTCATCACGTTTTGCTTGCAGCAAATTTTGCATCTGCGCTTGCAACTCTTTCATTTTTTCCTGCTGTTGAACCACCTGTGTCGACAATATTTTTTGCCTGGCCAACAAAGGATCAAGCAACAATACTTCCATCAATGAAATCACCACAAAGGCGGCGGCAACGAAAATCATCGCGCGTTCACGCAACGACATGTCATCTATCGCGGTACGGACCCGTTCCCAATAACGTTTCATTTATTGACCCCGCTATCCGGGCTGGAATACAAAGTAAACTCCTCATAGCGCCGCGCCGCAGCAGTATTCACATCTGCCTTGGCCTGCTGCATTTTCAAGGTAGAAAAAGTCTTGCCGTGCATGATGCGTTCCTTGCCCAGACGCTGGATGTAAACTGGCAATAATTCCGGGTTCACCACTCCGCCGCTCAGGCTGATCTGCGCAGCGTCTCCGGTCACTTTGAAGCCGGTCAGCCACAAGCCCTGCACCACTTGGCGCGAAAAGGCGCGCATGTATTCCGAATAGCCGGTGGTATTGCCCACCGCACCGGATTTCAGTGTGTCGATTGTTTCGTTCTGCTCGGCGGTCTGCTTTTCCAAACGCTGCACTTCATCCTGCAATAATTGAGTGGACTGTTGCGGTGAAAATTCGGACACATAGCGCGCCAAACGAGTCTGTTCGGCGTTATAGCGTTTGGTATTTTCTTCTGACTGACGGCTCAGTTGATTCACCTGATAAATCGCGTAGCCGTAAAAAATCAACGAACCTGCAATGATCATACCCAGTGCCTGCAACATCGCCAGCAGCGAAAAATATTTTCGCTGCTTCATGAAAATCGGATTGAACAGATTAATCTGCTGGCTCATGGAAACCTCAGAAAATCGTAGCGAGCGATTCGAGAGCAAGGCGCACGGAGCGCAGTGACAGAGACATATCTTACGGATAGGCGAGGAGCGAGCACCGCGCAACGCCGCTGTCGAATCGCGCAGTAGATTTTATGAGTTTTCATCATAGCACGCGGCTTTCCTGGCGCAATGCCGCACCCAGTGTCGGCAAAACATGCGCGACGAACTCGCTGTTTGCCAGCTCCGGAACAGCGCTGATATCCATTACTTGCGACAAATCCAGCTTCTGCACTTTCGCATCAAGTTCCGCCGCCAGAAACTCCACCAGTCCGGTATGATCAGGCACGCAAACCAGCACCATATCAACCGGCAGATGATTATATTGGCGGTCAAAATAATCCAGTGACCTCTGTAATTCTGTTGCCACACGATCGCGATATTGCTTACGTAAATCCTCATTGGCATCCAGCAATTGACCGACACTGATTTCGATGCGGCGCGACAGGTACAACTCGCCACCTGCCGTAAACGTCATCAAGCCGCCATAATCATCAAATGCCAGCATCACCAGAGCGCGCTCATTCCGCTCATATAATCCAGCAATATTGCGCTGCGCCATTTCCGGAATATCAATGACATCCAGCTCAAGTTTGGCTTGCTCGAATAATTTGATGCGTTCCTGAATAATTCCATTCGCTGCTGCAATCGCGTACACCGATTGCGGACGCCCGGAACCATATTGGCTGGAAGGAATCCGCACCACATCCACCGCGGCATCATCAATGTGGAAATTCAGGCCGTCCTTGATCTTCCAGCGTACTGCTGTCTTCATTTCATCCGCAGGAACATTGGGCGCTTCGACCAACACCATCTGATATTCGCCCGGCGACAACAGCGTAGTGACATCATGGGTGCCGATGCCCGCCTCACGGCGCAGCTTGTCCAATGAAGCAACCGCCACCGCACCGGTGTCGTGATATTCGCAACGCACCACAGACGGCATCGCTCCGACAAATTTTATTTTTGCCACGTAAATACCATGCGTACCCAAACCGATAGAAAACCAGCCCGCATCGTGGCTTTTGGTTTTGAATAAAGTCGGCATCGACGGTATTTTCATAAGTGGCGCGAAGATAATTCAATAACCCACTGGAGTCAATGAGATTTTAATAATTTTCACGCAGATAAATAAATTCGTCCGCCCCCTTGTAAACACCAAACGTGGCGCGCGCGCCGGGATCGTTGTTGTAGCTGGTGCCGGGCGCCCACAAACCTTGCAGATAGGGCATGCCAGCCGAAGTCGTTGCAACACAAACGGTTCCCCCGGCCGGGTCGCTACTCAAGTCCACGCACAAGTCCACCGCCACTTTTGCTGAAGAGGTCGGCGGGCTGAGACTTAACGAGCCTACACCGGATGTGAATGCGCCCACTGTCGCGCTCACTCCCGCTGGCGGAGTAGTCAACTTGATGTTGTTCGCCACCAGTGTGGTGCAATTGTCAGCGGTGTTAGTCACAAATGAAATCCCGTTCCAGTATTGCGTTTGGATAGGAATGGGCAACTTGAGCAATTCCGAACCGTGGGCATTGCCCAGCTTGAGGCGTCCATAACGGAATTCATTGCCCGCATCGAAAGCGATGGGATTGAATGCAGCGGAGGTAGTAGTGGTAATGTCGCAAGCACCCGCACCAGCCACGCCGCAGTTGCCTGCCTCGCTGGTATCCTTGACGCTTTCGGTCAGCGTAATGTCGGCTGTGATAAGTTGTTGCGGCGTACTCACGCTGCGCAGGAAGGCCAGCACATCAGCCGCATTGCTGGTAACTGTGCCCGTGCCGTTGCTTCCCACGACGACGGGAGCCAGAGCAGCAACCTGACTGCTATCCCAGTTGGGTGTAGCGACGGGACTTGTCGTATAAGTATATGTCTGGGTTATTTGACTCGTTGCACTGGTGGAAAGAAGCGTACAAGTGTCAGGGCCCGTGGTGCAGGTTTTCACCGGCGCAGCAGTAGTGATCTTCCATAGACTATTGCGATAATTATCAGTCACGGTAGGCGTTGCCAGCCCATTGTAGGCAGTCACCAATACTTGCGGCGCAGTAACATAACCAAACGGTTGGCCGAAGTAGGTGAAGGAGCGCACAGCAGCGCAGGTATTATTGAAGGTTCTGAATTGAGGTGTATTGTTGACTGCCAGATCAAAATGATCCGGCACGAAACGCCCAACGACGATGGCTGATGAACAAATGTAATAACCAGTGCAATCGGCGGGGGTGCCA
>JBDTPU010000327.1:0-1541 GCA_039932535.1 Gallionella sp.
CGGTCTCTTGACATAGGCGAACCAGAAAATAACGACCGCGACTATCATCAATACACCCAGCCAATTATATGAACGCGGGATACCTTCCCCCGACTCCGCGGATTTTAAACCGGTGAACATGGCGCCCACCAGATTTTCGCGATGCAGGATGCTGCTTATCAACACGCCGATCAAGTGCAGTAAAATAACTCCCAGCATGATATTGGTCGCAAGACCATGCAGATCAACCACGAGATCGGTCGCGTCATCCTGAAGCGCCAGCACACCGCTCACGCAAATAAACATTCCCAGCGCCAGTAGCAGCCAGACCGACACACTGCCGGCGGGATTATGTCCCAGATAATGCAAAGGCTTGCCTTTGATCATCGTCAGCAGATACACGAAGACATCTTTGGGATTGAACAGGAACGAACCAAACCGCGCATAGCGCGTGCCGACAAAACCCCACAGCAATCTGAATACCAGCAAGCCCAGCAGAATGTAACCCAGCGCCGCATGATAATTACGCAACCGCTCTGAAAATGCCGTCAGATAGGCCGCGCCGAAGGATAGCGCCTGCAGCCAGTGAAAAATCCGCGTAGGCATATCCCAAACCAGAATCCGTCGCCTCATGATGCATGACTCCTATTTTTTTACAGTGAGCAGATAAGTGAGCACATCGCCCTTTTCCTGCGCTGTGCATTCACGGTCGAGCACATCGTTGCAATTGCGCTTGAACCATTTCGCTACTTTTTTCATGTCGGTAAATCGTTCCTCATTGGCAGCCGGCGCGAGCGGCTTGATGATTTTATCCGTCTCGGAATGTTTGCCCTGCGCGGCAGGATTGTCGGTATGGCAAGTAGAACAACTCAAATTGTGATTATGTTTTGTCTTGAAGAAATTCTCCCCGCGCGTTGCCGAGAATTCCTGAAAACCCGGCGTGCTTGATGCCTCGGCTTTTATCGCAGCCAGCACCTCGATCGGGGTTTCCGCTGACGCCGAATTTGCGGTCAGCGCGGTCATCACCAAACCCAATGTAAAAAACACGCGCAACATCCAGAGTCTCCCCGAAACTGAAAAATTATAGAACAGTCTACAAGACCGAAGTTCAGCTCGAGATATTATCTTAGGAAATGCTGAATAAGTCCGTTCGCCCTGAGCTTGTCGAAGGGTGTACTTCGCAACTCATTGAATGTGCATCACCCTCCATTCATGGTTCGACAAGCTCACCACGAACGGAGGACTTATTCAGTGCTTCCCTTATGATGCACACGCCTCAGTAGAATTATGCTGGATTTTTTTGAAATATTTAGCCGGTCAGTGGAAATTTTTGCCCCCTATTCCCATCCGCATTACACAAGGCGTCTAAAGTCAGTTGAGCATTATCCCGCCGATGGTAGAATCTACCCATGCTCAACGACCGCGCACAAATCCTGCTCAAAACTCTGGTGGAACGCTATATCAGCGAAGGCCAGCCGGTGGGCTCGCGCGCGCTGCTCCAGTATTCCGGCCTGGAGGTCAGCTCGGCGACCATCCGCAACGTGATGTCCGAACTGGAAGAC
>JBDTPU010000328.1:0-8417 GCA_039932535.1 Gallionella sp.
ATACAAGTGAACCTGCGCGACAAGCATCATCGCAGCCGCAGCAGCCATGAGATCGCGGCTGCCGCGCTGGAGCCGATGCAAAAAATCGCCACAACCTGGAACGCGAATGTGAAGATCGTCGAAGTGCCGCCCGGTCCGCCGGTAATGTCGCCGATCGTCGCGGAAATATACGGACCGGATTATGAAGGCGCGCGCCAAGTGGCGAGCAAGGTGCGCGAACAATTCGGCAAAATAGCGGACATCGTCGGCATCGACGACAGCGTAACCGAAGCTGCCCCCAAGTTGCTGTTGCAGGTAATGCAGAGCAAAGCCGCATTGCTGGGTGTTGCACCGCGCGACATCGTGGATGTGATAGGTGTCGCGCTGTCCGGTCAGGATGTCACTTCGCTGCACGATGCCGACGCGAAATATGCCCCGCCATTGCGTATCGGCCTGCCCGCCGCAAACCGCAGCCGCATTGATGATGTGCTGAAACTCAAAGTCCGTGCACGTGATGGGGTACTGGTGTCACTTTCGGAGGTGGTGCAAGTGGTTTCTGTGCAGCGCGATTACCCGATCTACCACAAGGATTTGCTACCGGTGGTGTATGTGTTCGGTGACATGGCGGGCAAGCTGGACAGCCCGCTGTATGGCATGTTCGGCATCAACAGTAAAGTGAGCAACATGCCACTGGAACAAGGTGGGAAACTGCAGAGTTATTTCTTCAAACAGCCCAGCGATCCGTATGCGAGTTATGCGTTGAAATGGGACGGCGAATGGCAGGTGACCTTCGAGACTTTCCGTGACATGGGCATCGCTTATGGCGTGGGCTTGTTGCTGATTTACCTGCTGGTGGTGGCGCAATTCAAATCCTACCTCGTGCCGCTGGTCATCATGGCGCCTATTCCACTCACCATCATCGGCGTGATGCCGGGACATGCGCTGCTGGGCAGCCAATTCACCGCGACTTCGATGATAGGCATGATCGCGCTGGCGGGCATCATCGTGCGCAACTCGATACTGCTGGTGGATTTCATCAATTTGCAGATACGTGATGGCGCAGATCCGCAACACGCGGTGATCGCGGCGGCGAGCGCCCGCGCCAAACCGATTGTTTTGACCGGCTTGGCAGCCATGCTGGGCGCGTTGTTCATACTGGACGACCCAATCTTCAATGGCCTGGCAATTTCATTGATCTTCGGGATTCTGGTTTCCACCGTACTCACGCTGGTGGTCATACCGGTGTTGTATTACGCCACCCTGTACAAAAAATTCCAGTAAAATCAGTTTCACTTAACTTCAGGAGTTTTAAATATGAACGCAGAACGCATTGTCCGTATTGTCGCCGGTTTTTTTGTTTTACTGTCATTGGCACTGGGAGTGGAAGCCAGTCCGGTATTTGTGAGCAAAAATTTTTTATATTTCACCGCCTTTGTTGGCCTGAATTTGTTCCAGAGCGGGTTCACCAATTTATGTCCGCTGAATAATATTCTCGCAAAATTCGGCATTAAAAATAGTTCGTGCTGACACCAAAGGCAGGCAAGCCACTCCCCGACAAGTCGGGGATGAAGCTGACACAGAAAACGCGGCAGTCAATCAAGCTGTCCGATATAAAGTGGGCACACGTCAGCTTGTTCCTGGTGACTTTGATGTGGGTTTTTCCCTTTCTACATTACCGCCATGAAATTCCGCTGACTGCGTTTGATCAGGAGTGGTGGAGTGCCATGCTGGGCGTGCTCGCGCTGATTCTTCTGGCCGCACGTGCCTTCTGGCAGCAACCGGAAATTCCCCGTATCGCGCAATTGCCTATCGCGTTGATCGTCGTGGTGATGCTGCAATTGGCCTTGAGCAAGATGGCTTATTTTGACCAGGCATTGCTTTATATTTTGTACCTGCTGTTTGCGGCTTTGTTGATGATACTGGGGGCGAGGTTACGCGCTTGTTTCGGTATCGCCAAGCTGGCTATCGTTTTGGCTTTTTCTTTGTTGATCGGTGCGGAACTCAGCGCCTTGATTGGTGTATTGCAGCATTACCAGTGGCATACGCCGCTGGATGCGGTGGTCGTAATGCAAATTTCCTCCGGCATCTATGGAAACCTGGCGCAACCCAATCATTTTGCCAATTACATAGCGCTGGGCTTGATTTCCTTGGGTTTGCTGTTCCAGCAACACAAAATTAAATCGGGCTACGTGATTCTGCTCTCCGTGCCATTATTATTTGTGATGACGCTGAGCGGGTCGCGCAGCTCGTGGTTATATTTGCTGTTGATGATTTTCCTGGCAGGATGGGCGGCGCGCGGTGACGCCACCCTGCGGCCATTGTTGCGCTATAGCGCGCTGCTGGTGGTCGGATTCGGACTGATGCATTTGCTCGTGCAGATGTCGTTCATGGCCGGAGCAAATAACGAAACAAATACCGTGCAGCGTTTGCTGGCTTCCAATGGCGGCGGCGATACCAGCGGCAGCATACGTTTGTATTTGTGGCGTGAAGCCTGGCTGATTTTCAGGGAATCTCCCTGGTTGGGAGTGGGCTTCGGGCAATTCGCCTGGCATCACTTTCAGTTATTACCGTTGTTAAAAGCAAACAACATTTCCGGTCTTTACAATAATGCGCATAACCTGATTTTTCAGCTTGCCGCGGAAACCGGCATCGCGGGATTGCTGGCGTTATTTGCATCAATGGGAGTGTGGTTTTACGGCCTGCGCCGGACACGGCCAAGCGCGGCGCACTGGTGGGGTTATTCCGCGTTGGGCGTGCTGGCCATACATAGCCTGCTCGAATATCCTTTGTGGTATGCCTACTTTGTCGCAATCGCAGCGATTTTACTAGGGGCATTCGATGAAACCCGTTACCGCCTGGAACTGCGCAATATCGGGCGGCTTTCGTTGATATTAATTTTAGTATTGGGTTTAATTTCGTTGCTACAGCTGCGTAATAATTATCATCGCTTGAAAGATGCCCTGGCGATATTCCCGGCTTCCGCAAATGCCGCCGACGCCTTTCGACGCACGCGCGATGGTTTGATTGCGGTGCATGGTGGGGCGCTGCTCGCGCCTTATGCCGAGTTATATATTTTTCTGAACAGCGAGGTCAATCCTGACCACATCCAACAGAAACTCGCTCTGGGCACCAGTGCAATGCGCTTTATCCCCACCTCCCAGGTGGTTTACAAGCAGGCATTTTTTATGGCGCAGGATGGCCAATTGGCAGCAGCGGAACAGTTAATCGAACAGGCCATCTGGTCTTATCCGGCCAACGGCAGTGCCCATCAACTACTGGTGAGTCTGGCGGAGAAAGACCCCGCGCATTTTTCGGCTCTGTTAGAATTCGCAATTCAAAAAGAACAGGAGCATGCCCGTGCAATTCATCAGCAGTAATCTCATCCCGATTTCCATCGCCTTTTTTAGTGGCGCCATGCTGTTATGGTCGTTGTTCGGAAATCGTTTGCGCGGTATCAAGGAAGTGGATACCGCAGCGGCTTTGCAACTCATCAATCACAAAAATGCCGTGATACTGGATGTGCGTGAGCAGAGCGAATATGACAGCGGCCATATTTTGAATTCAAAATTAATTCCTTTGGGAAAACTTAAAGAGCGCGTGGGCGAATTGGAAAAACAAAAGAACAAGCCTGTTGTGGTGGTGTGCCGCAGCGGCAGTCGTTCCGCTACGGCTTGTGTGTTGTTGGGTAAGCAAGGTTTTGACCAAGCGTACAATTTGGCGGGTGGTGTGCTGGCCTGGCAAAAAAACAATTTGCCTGTGGAAAAATAATCATGGCAAAAGTATTGATGTATAGCACTGCCACCTGTCCCTATTGCATTCGTGCCGAGCAGCTGCTCAAGCGCAAAGGCGTGCAGCAGATTGAAAAAATACGGGTCGATATACAACCCGAATTGCGCGTTGCGATGATGGAAAAAACCGGCCGGCGCACCGTGCCGCAAATCTATATCAACGATGTCTATGTCGGGGGTTATGATGAGTTGGCAGCGCTTGATCACGCCGGTGGGCTGGATCCGCTTTTAGCAAAACCCGAAATTCAGTAATCATCTTTAAAAGGAAGCGACATGGCCGAAGCGGCACAAGAGAATAATCAGCCCATATTCAATATGGACAAAATCTATGTAAAAGATCTTTCGATGGAAATTCCGAATGCGCCGAAAATTTTTCTGGAGCGAGAAAGTCCACAAGTCGATATTCAACTGCATACCCAAGCCGGTTCTATTGATGAAGGTCTGTTTGAGGTGCTGGTGATGGCGACTGTCACTGCCAAGGTGGGCGAGAAAGTCATGTTCCTGATCGAGGTTAAGCAAGCGGGAATTTTCCAGATACGTAATATTCCTGCCGGTGAATTGGAGCCGATTCTGGCGGTGATATGCCCCAACATTCTATTCCCGTATTTGCGCGAGGTAGTTTCTGATATGTCAGTGCGGGGCGGTTTCGCGCCCGCGCTGCTGAACCCGATAAACTTCGATGCGCTTTACCAGCAGCAGAAACAGCAACAAGCACAGGCCGCATCCACGACCACACATTAATGAAACCGTTTAATTCTCCACCCTGGTTTGCGCCGCTGGTGCTGCTATTTGGCGCGAGTGTGGTGCATGCGGTGGAGTATGTGTCAGTCAGCGAGAGCAACGCGATACTGTATGACGCGCCTTCGATCAAGGCGAAAAAACTGTTTGTGGTGAATCGTTATATGCCGTTCGAGCAAGTGGTGACGCTGGATAGCTGGGTCAAAGTGCGTGACCGTTCCGGGGCTTTGTATTGGGTGGAAAAGCGCGTGTTGAGTAACAAACGTTACGTGTTCGCGCTATTGCCGCAGGTGGAAGTGCACGCTGAGCCGGATTTTGCTTCGTCGCGAGTGTTCCAGGTGCGCCAGCAAGTGGCGTTGGAATTCATCGAATCAACCGGCACCGGCTGGGTCAGGGTGCGTCATCAAGATGGAAATACCGGCTATGTTCGCAGTAACGAGGTATGGGGCGGCTAGCAGTATGTTTAAAGCTACTTCGCTCGACATAACTGCGTTGCTCAAGGACTCAAAATCCTCATGTACAAAAGTACATTCCGGTTTCTCGTCCTTTCACGCCTTGTTCTGCCATCGCTCGTAACGCTTTAAACACACTGCTAGTCAGGGATCAGGGGTGTAATGAATATCACCATCATCGGCGCGGGAGCATGGGGAACCGCCCTCGCCATCAGTCTCTCGGCCAACCATCGCATTACGCTGTGGGCTCGCGATGCGGCGCAAATCGAAGCAATGCGCGTTACGCGTTGCAACCAGCGCTATCTTCCTGAAATTCCGCTGCCTGCCAATCTCGAATTAAGCGCGGATTTTCCTGCCGCTTTGGCAACTGCGGAATTGATCATTATCGCCGTTCCCACCGCTTCCTTGCGCGAGACCTTGCATCAACTGATGGAATTGCCGCGCCTTAAATCCAGCATAAATGTTGGCGTGGTGTGGCTGTGCAAGGGTTTCGAAGCAGAGACCGAAAAATTACCGCATCAAGTCGTTGCCGAAGTGTTGCCCCCAGGATTTAAATCCGGCGTATTGTCCGGGCCCAGTTTCGCGCAAGAAGTCGCGCGCGGCTTCCCCACCGCATTAACCCTTGCTTCTGCCGACGCGGAGTTCGCACGCAGCACTGCGCAGGCACTTCACCACGCCTATTTGCGCATCTATGCAAGCAACGACATGGTGGGAGTGGAAGTCGGCGGGGCGGTGAAAAACGTAATGGCAATTGCTGCCGGCATTTGCGACGGGATGGGGCTGGGTCTTAACGCACGCGCCGCTTTGCTGACCCGCGGTCTGGCCGAGATTACCCGGCTCGGCTTGAAGCTCGGTGGCCGTTCAGAAACCTTGAGCGGACTTTCCGGTGTGGGCGATTTAATTCTCACCTGTACCGGCGATTTATCGCGCAATCGGCAGGTTGGTTTGCTGTTGGTACAGCAGCAGGATTTAGCGGAAATATTGCGCGGGCTAGGGCATGTGGCCGAGGGCGTTTATACGGTGCGGGAAGTGCATCACCTCACCCAACGTCTGAACGTGGCGATGCCGATCTGTGAAGCCGTCTATCGCATTCTTTACGAACATGTGCCAGCCGCAGAGATGGTCGCCATGCTGCTGAATCGGGCTCCCAACCTGGAATTCGATGGCATTTGATTATTGCGCATGTCTATGAAAGACTGATTAAGTCCGTTCGCCCTGAGCTTGTCGAAGGGTGAACGATTAACAGAGTGATTCACCAGTCCATCATATGGTTCGACAAGCTCACCATGAACGGAGGAACTTAATCAGCGCTTCCCTAAAATTGGAGATGCCTTAATCCTTGCGCAGATATAACAAGTCCCACACCCCATGCCCCAGGCGTATACCACGCTGCTCGAACTTGGTAAGTGGTCGATAATCAGGGCGCGGCGCATAATCTGCCGCGGTATTTTCCAGCAACGGTTCCGCACTCAATACCGCCAATATTTGTTCGGCATAATCCTGCCAGTCGGTAGCAATATGGAGATAACCGCCCCTTCGACCGAGCTCAGGACAGGCAGGTTTGAGTTTCTGCAGCAGATGTGCGATGAATGGCGCTTGAATCAATCGACGTTTTTTGTGGCGGGCTTTATGCCAGGGATCCGGGAAAAAAATATGCACACCATCCAATGTCGCCGCACCCAACATGTCGCGCAATATTTCCACGGCATCGTGCCGGATGATGCGAATGTTGCTGATCTGTTGCGCATCAATCAGCTTGAGGAGATTGCCCACACCCGGCGTGTGCACTTCGATTGCCAGGTAATCATTTTCCGGATGGGCGAGCGCAATGGCCGCAGTGCTGTCGCCCATGCCAAAACCGATCTCCACAATCTTGGGCGCGCTGCGTCCGAAGGCTTGCACAAGATCCAATTGCTGTGAAGCGTATGGAATGCCGAAGCGTGGCAATAGCGTGTCGCATGCGCGTTGCTGTGCAGGCGTCACACGACCCTGGCGCAACACAAAGCTGCGCATGTGACGTTTGCTGGGGTCGATTTCTGAGGAGTTCGTCATGGCGTACAAGAAAATATTTATCCGCAAATTACACAGATTCACGCAGATTTTTTTGCACGGTTTTAATCGGATTAATCTGCGTAATCTGCGGCTGATGGTTTAGATTTAGTCGCAGGGTGCGCTTGCGCACCAGTGCTAGCGGTGCGCACGCACCCTACGAAATTATTATAGTTCTTATTTAGAAATGGAATTAGCTGCGCTTCGAAGCGATGATCCCGACCGTCGGTGAACTCGGGCTGGCGCTGTAAAGTTTTTTCGGCATGCGTCCGGCCAGATAGGCGGAGCGTCCGGCTTCCACCGCCTGCTTCATCGCCGACGCCATCAACACCGGCTGCTGCGCCGCGGCGATCGCAGTATTCATCAACACGCCGTCGCAGCCCAGCTCCATCGCAATCGCGGCATCCGACGCAGTGCCGACACCCGCATCCACGATCACCGGGACTTGCACGCGGTCCATGATGAGTTGCAGATTCCACGGGTTGAGTATGCCCATGCCCGAGCCGATCAGCGAGGCCAGCGGCATGATCGCGACACAGCCGATGTCCTCGAGTTGTTTGGCGATGATCGGGTCGTCCGAGGTATACACCATCACCTGAAAACCTTCGGCCACCAGCGTTTTTGCCGCAGCGATGGTTTCGATCACGTTCGGATAAAGCGATTGCGGATCGCCCAACACTTCCAGCTTGACCAGGCTGTGTCCGTCCAGTAATTCGCGCGCCAATCGCAAGGTGCGCACCGCATCTTCGGCGCTGTAGCAACCGGCCGTATTGGGCAGCAGCGTGCATTTCGATGGCGGCAGGATTTCCAGCAAGCTGGGTTCGTTCGGGTTCTGGCCAATATTGCTGCGGCGGATCGCGATGGTGATGATCTCAGCGCCGCTGGCTTCCACCGCCGCTTTGGTCTCGCTGAAATCCTTGTACTTGCCGGTTCCAACCAACAGGCGTGAGTTATAACTCTGACCTGCGATGATTAATTTGTCGTTCATTGCCGTATTCCTGTTCAATTCTTGTTCCCCTCTCCCCTTGTGGGATAACCAGCGACTTGGCGGCTTTGCCGCTTAGTCGAATGGCTAGTAGTTATACCAGAGGAATCGAGGGAGAGGGGTAAGACTAACCACCACCCACCGCCACAACCACTTCCAATTTATCCCCATCCGCCAGTTGTTGCGCCGCAAAAAAACTGCGCGGCACGATCTCGCCGTTGCGCTCCAATGCGATGCGCTTGCCGGTCAAGCCCATCTCTTCGATAAGTCCGGCAACGCTGGTGGAATCGGGAAGTTGGCGAGTTGTGCCGTTGATGCTGACGGTAATCACTTTCAATCTGTCATTCGGTTACGGTAAAATGCGATGCTATCACGCGGGTGTAGTTCAATGGTAGAACGGCAGCTTCCCAAGCTGCATACGAGGGT
>JBDTPU010000329.1:0-3122 GCA_039932535.1 Gallionella sp.
AAACGTTTTAAGGTCTATAAGCTCAAGATTGACCAGTCTTTTGTGCGCGACATCACCGATGATCCGGAAGACAAGGCCATTGTCCGCGCCATCATCAGTCTGGCGAACAGCCTCGGCCTGCAAACCATCGCTGAAGGCGTGGAAACGGAAGGCCAGCTGGCATTTTTACGTGAGCAGGGTTGCAACGAAGTGCAGGGTTACTATTTCAGCAAGCCGCTGCCAGCAGACCAGTTCGAGACGTTCGCGCGTGCGAGGAGCCAAGCCTTGAGATTGTGAGCCCGTGAGCATGTATCTTTAATTTCGTGCTTGACAGTTTTTACCCAAAAAGAGAATTTGAGCGTATCCTGTATTCGTTCTGAGGTGCTGTAAGTCCTCTTGGAACTCATAACTAGAAAAAAGCAGTTGGCCTCACAGAGAATAATAAAATTTATTCGGTCGTATCCCACTTGTACTCTCTGTGTTCTCTTATGGCGTGACTGTGGTTGTCGGTTAACCGACAGGAACCAGCTGAGGAGTGCCGGATGATTGTCCGCTCCAACAAATCGCCGCTGACCAACTGCGCTATTTCATGCGCACGGTTTCCTTAAGCCACGAAAAGCCTCCCCCGCATGAAAGCCCCACTTCCTCCCAACGAAGTTCAGCGCCTTGCGGTTCTGCGTGGCTACGCCATACTGGACACGCCTCCAGAGGCGGCCTTTGATGACTTGACCGTGCTCGCTGCGCAAATATGTCAGACGCCTATTGCGTTGGTTACGCTTGTTGACGAAAGTCGGCAGTGGTTTAAAGCGCAGATTGGTGTGAATATTACCGAAACTTCACGCGATATTGCTTTTTGCGCGCACGCTATCTTGTATTCCGACGGGATACTGGAAGTGCGCGACATGCAACGCGACCCACGCTTTTCCGATAACCCCTTGGTCGCCACTGAGCCAAATCTGCGGTTTTATGCAGGTGCGCCCCTGGTTGCGCCTGAAGGGCTTGCGCTGGGTACTTTGTGTGTACTTGATTATGAGCCGCGCGTGCTGAATGCCAAACAGCGAAACGCACTGCGTGCCCTTAGCCGCACCGTGGTTGCAGAGCTCGAACTGCGTCGCGCCCTCATTGCGGGTCGCCAATTGGAAGAGCGGTTGCAGTCGCTGAATGCCTCGCTCGAGCATAAGGTTGAGGAGCGTACTGTTCAGCTCAAGACCGCATACAAGCGTGTTGAACGATTGAAAAAACTCTACGCCGCGCTCAGCCAGTGCAATCATGCAATCGTGCGCACTGAAACTGAGGCAGAGTTATTCCCGAAAATTTGCCGCGATGCAGTCGAGTTTGGCGGCATGAAAATGGCTTGGGTGGGGAGGGTAGACAACGACAGTCAAAGGGTTATTCCTATTGCCTCATTCGGCGAGGGCACCGAATATCTGGAAGGCATACAAATTTTAGTAGATGCCGACGATCCGTTAGGGCGCGGACCGATCGGCACTTCCATACGCGAGAACCAGCCATTCTGGTGCCAGGATTTTCTGCATGACCCGATCACCGCGCCGTGGCATGAGCGCTGCGCGCAGTTCGGTTGGTGCGCAGGTGCCTCGCTGCCGTTACACCGCAACGGTGTCGTCATCGGTGTTTTCGCCCTGTATGCCGACGAGGCCGACGCCTTCGATGAAGCGGCGCGCAAGTTGCTGATCGAAATGGCGATGGACATCAGCTATGCGCTGGACAAATTCGATCTCGAGGCCCGGCACAAACAGATTGAGGCCGCCCTGATTGCGAGCGAGCAGCGTTTGCGAACCATTATCGAGACCGAGCCGGAATGCGTCAAGGTTGTTGACCCCTTGGGACATCTAGTGGAGATGAATGCGGCGGGTCTCGCCATGCTTGAGGCAGATTCGTTAAGTGAAGCGCAACAACACACACTCATAGACTATATTCTTCCCCAATACAACGATGCTTTTCGTGCGCTGCACAAACGCGTGATGCTGGGTGAAAGTGGCACGCTGGAGTTTGAAGTCCTGGGACTCAGGGGTACGCGGCGCTGGCTCGAAACGCACGCTGCACCGATGCGTGATGCGGCTGATAAAATAGTGAGCTTGCTGGGAATTACCCGCGACATTAGCGCGCGCAAACATGCCGAGGAGCGCCTTGTGCATATGGCGCATTTCGATGCGCTCACCGGACTGCCGAACCGGACATTGTTTACCGACCGCATCAACTACGCTCTCAGCATGGCTCAGCGTAGCCGCATGCCGTTGGCAGTCATGTTCCTTGATCTAGATCATTTCAAGAACGTTAACGACACCCTTGGGCATCGTATCGGCGACGCGTTGTTGATAGAAATTGCAAAACGTCTGAAATCGGTAATGCGCGAGGAAGATACGTTGTCACGTATGGGCGGGGATGAGTTCATTCTGGTGTTGCCCGGCACGGATGTGAGTGCGGCGGTGCATGTGGCTGAAAAATTATTGGCGACGGTCGCCCCGCTGTGCCAGATCGAACAGCATGAAGTGGGTAGTACGGCATCGGTCGGCATCGCCATGTACCCGGACAATGGTGAAGATTTCGAGACCTTATCCAAGTGCGCTGATGTCGCCATGTATAGGGCCAAGCGCGATGGTCGCAACACTTTCCGCTTTTTCACCGCGGAAATGCAGGTGCATTCAGCGCGTCGCTCGCAATTGGAAAATGCCTTGCGCCATGCACTGAAACGCGACCAGCTACATCTGCATTATCAGCCGCAAATGTCATTGCAAGATGGGCGCATCATCGGTGCGGAAGCCTTGTTGCGCTGGCAGCATCCCGAACTCGGCATGGTGTCACCGGTTGAATTTATTCCGATCGCGGAAGACAGCGGACTGATATTGCCTATTGGGGAATGGGTGCTGCGTACTGCGACTCAACAACTCAGGTCCTGGATGGATCAAGGCATGGCACCTATGGTGATGGCGGTGAATCTTTCAGCGGTGCAATTCCGTCATGTCCATCTACCCGGTCTGGTCACGCAGATTCTCGACTCAGTGAAGCTGCCACCGCAGTATCTGGAACTGGAACTGACCGAGGGCATCGCGATGGACGACGCGCTTGCTGCCATCGCGGTGATGGACAGTCTGCATGAACGCGGCATCCGCATGTCGATAGAC
>JBDTPU010000330.1:0-3621 GCA_039932535.1 Gallionella sp.
TGGTGCAGGATTTTTTACAGCGCTTTTTCGAGCAAGATGATTTGCAAGTGCGTTTTCGCCCTTCGTTTTTTCCGTTTACCGAACCTTCCGCTGAAATGGATATGAGCTGGAACGGTGGCTGGCTGGAAATCGGCGGCTGCGGCATGGTGCATCCCAACGTGCTGAAGCACGTCAATATCGATAGCGAAAAATATCTTGGATTTGCCTTTGGCTTGGGCGTGGAACGCCTAGCGATGTTGCGTTACGGCGTGAACGATCTGCGCCAGTTCTACGAGAGCGATTTGCGCTTTCTAAAGCAATTCAACTAAGCACATAGCCATGAAATTTTCCGAGAATTGGTTAAGAACCTGGGTTGATCCCAAGCTGTCCAGCGAGGCCTTGGCGCATATGCTGACCATGGCCGGGCTCGAAGTCGAGGCGCTGGAATCCGTTGCGCCCGCGTTCGATAATGTGGTGGTCGCCGAAGTGTTGGAAGTGGTCAAACATCCCAATGCGGATCGCCTGAATGTATGCAAGGTGAATGTCGGCGAAACACAACCGCTGACTATCGTGTGCGGCGCGGCGAATGTCGCAGTCGGCGTGAAAGTGCCATGCGCACGCATCGGTGCGGTGTTGCCTGGTGATTTTGTGATCAAGCAGGCCAAGGTGCGCAATGTCGAATCGTTCGGCATGTTGTGCTCGGAAAAAGAGTTGGGCTTGGCCACGGAGAGCGATGGATTATGGTTGTTACCCGGCGATGCCCCGGTTGGAAAAACTCTGCGCGAATATCTGGAGTTGGACGACAAAATATTCACGCTCAAGCTCACGCCGAACCGCAGCGATTGTTCCGGCATGGTTGGCTTGGCGCGCGAGGTTGCGGCACTGACCGGCAGTGCGCTTAAACCATTGGCTATCCAGACACAGCCCGTCACTTTGTCTGAGCAGTTACCGGCCAAAGTGTCAGATGCGCTTGGCTGTCCTCTGTATTGCGGTCGTCTGGTGCGCGGCGTGAATGCCGCTGCGATCACACCAGCCTGGATGGTGCGCCGATTGGAACGTAGCGGCCTGCGGGCAATCAACGCAGTGGTGGATATCACCAACTATGTAATGCTGGAAATGGGTCAGCCGCTGCACGCCTTCGATGTGGCGAAACTGTCCGGCGGCATTGCGGTGCGCCGTGCGCGCAGAGGTGAATCGCTGGTGTTGCTCAACGAACAGCAAGTCGTGCTGGACGAAGAGATATTGGTCATCGCCGATGAGACTCGAGTGTTGGCAATAGCGGGCATCATGGGCGGGCAGGGCAGCGGTGTGGAAACAACCACACAGAATGTATTTCTGGAAAGTGCATTTTTTCATCCCGATGCGATTGCCGGGAAGGCACGCCGTTTCGGACTGGCGACCGATTCGTCGTTCCGCTTCGAACGCGGCGTGGATTTCGCGGCAACTCGTCAGGCGCTGGAACGTGCGGCACAATTGTTGCTGGAAATTTGTGGCGGCCGTGCCGGAGCAATCAGCGAAGTGCGTGGCGAATTACCCAAGCGGGAGGCAATTGCATTGCGCGGTTCGCGTGTCGAGCGGGTGCTGGGCATCTCGCTGGATAACAATCAAATTGCAACTTTGTTGCAGCGCCTGCAATTGGATTTCACAGTGCATGGCAACGATTTTCGCGTGACGCCGCCGAGTTTTCGTTTTGATCTGTCCATTGAGGCCGATTTGATCGAAGAGTTGGCGCGTCTGCATGGCTACGACAACATTCCCGCACAAGCTCCGCAATCTTCAATGACCATGTTACCTTACAGCGAGTTGCAACGTCCGCTGGCGCGCTTGCAACAAACGCTGGTGACGCGTGATTATCAGGAGATCGTCAGTTATGCTTTTGTGGATGCACAAGTCGAGCGCGAACTGAGCGGTAACGAAAGTCCGGTTGCGTTGCAAAATCCGATTGCCAGCAATCTGGCGGTGATGCGCAGTAGCCTGATTGGCGGCTTGGTCAGTGCATTGCGTTTCAATCTGAATCGCAAGCAGTCCCGCGTGCGCCTGTTCGAAGTCGGTGCGTGTTTTGCCCAAGCAGAAAATGAATACTTACAAAGCCAGCGATTATCCGGTTTGGCCTACGGCGAAGTTCTTGCCGAACAATGGGGCGCAGCTACCAGGCCGGTGGATTTTTACGATGTAAAAGCGGATGTTGAAGCATTGTTTGCACCTCAAGTATTACGTTTTGTTGCCGCAATCCACCCGGCCTTGCATCCGGGACGTTCTGCGCAAATTTATTGTGGCGAGCAGAGGGTCGGCTGGCTGGGCGAGTTGCATCCGCGCTGGCAGCAACAATACGACATGGCTCAAGCCTGCGTGTGGTTTGAGGCGGAGCTTGGCGCGCTGATGCAGGCGCAGGTTCCGCGCTTGAGCGAGATCGCAAAATTCTTGCCGGTGCGTCGCGATATGGCGGTAGTGGTCGACGAGGAAATTACCGCGCAAACCTTGCTGGAGGCCATGCGCCGGGCATCCGCACCTTATGTGGCGGAGATTGCATTATTCGATATATATCGCGGCAAAGGCGTCGAGCCAGGTAAAAAAAGCCTTGCATTCCGTGTGTTATTGCAAGATACTCATAAAACACTCACAGATTCGGAAATTGAGCCAAGCGTTAAGCAATTAGTAGCTGCCTTGCAAAAACATGGTGCGCAGTTACGCATGTAATGCGAATGGGAATAAGGGAGAGAAATGACAACAACATTAACCAAGGCCGAACTGGCTGATTTGCTGTTCGCAAAAGTGGGTCTCAATAAACGCGAAGCCAAAGATATGGTAGAAGCCTTTTTTGAAGAAATCCGTTTGCAACTGGAGCTAGGCGAGAGCGTCAAATTATCCGGCTTTGGCAATTTTCAATTGCGCGATAAGCCGCAGCGTCCCGGACGCAATCCCAAGACCGGCGAAGAAATCCCCATTACCGCACGCCGCGTAGTCACATTTCATCCCAGCCAGAAATTGAAAACCATGGTGGAAAAGTCCTATCATGGAAAACCACAAGCCTAATTCAGAACTCCCATCCATCCCCGCCAAGCGTTACTTCACTATCGGTGAAGTCAGTGAATTGTGCGGAGTCAAAGCGCATGTACTGCGCTATTGGGAACAGGAATTTACCCAACTCAAGCCGGTCAAGCGCAGCGGCAATCGCCGCTATTATCAGCACCATGAGGTGATGCTGATTCGGCGTATCCGCGAGTTGTTGTACGGGCAGGGCTTTACGATCAGCGGTGCGCGCAATCTGCTGGAAAACCCGAATCAAACTAATAGTCATGAACCTGTTTTACCGGCGTCAGCGCTCGACTCAGCCGCGCTGCGTCACGAAATCCAAGAGATCATCAATTTGTTCAGCGTATAGGACTGATGGCGCATGAATTGTTACTCTCTTGATGCGATTAAGCTAATGGATCCGATTAGCTTAAGCAGCTTCATTGAAGCCTGAATCTCCCATTAGCAGCTATGAACGGGTATATGCTCGACACAACAGTATTTAATGATCTCCTGAGTGGGGGTATTGACCCTTCTAGTGTTCCCAAACACCTGCGGTTATTTGTTACTCACGTACAACTAAACGAAATTCAAAATGCTAGTAGTTCGGAAAGGCGTCAGGCTCTTCTT
>JBDTPU010000331.1:0-2792 GCA_039932535.1 Gallionella sp.
CCACTCAAGAAGGAAGCCGACTTTGTGCGCTTTGCCGGTGAAAAAGTGCAACTCAAGTTGCGCATGCCACTGGCGGGGCGCAAGAATTTCGTCGGCGTGATCGGCGCGGTGACAGATGGAATATTGCAGTTGGATGTGGAGGGCAGCCCGGTCGCAATTGAGCTGTCGAATTTGGATAAGGCGCGTTTGGTGCCGACCTTTTAGATGCCGACCTTTTAGATGTAGGGTGCGTTTTACGCACCATGGTGCACGGAGTGCACCCTACGCATACTGATATGCAGGTAATTAGCCGGAGAATGGTATGAGTCGTGAAATTTTGTTGTTGGTGGATGCGCTGTCCCGTGAAAAAAGCGTGGACAAAGAAGTGGTGTTCGAGGCGCTGGAATCCGCCCTGGCTTCCGCAACTAAAAAGCGTTTTTCGGACGAGGCCGATGTGCGCGTGGAGATAGATCGCGCTACCGGCGAATACGAATCCTTCCGCCGTTGGGAAGTAATGGATGACGAAACTTTCGAGACTCCGGATTTGCATATCAAACTGGAAGAAGCGCAAAAGCGCAATGCCGATATTCAAGTCGGAGAGTTTATCGAAGAGCCGCTGGAATCCATTGATTTCGGGCGCATCGGCGCGCAAGCCGCGAAGCAGGTTATTTTCCAGAAGATCCGCGACGCCGAGCGCGAGCAGGTGTTGTCCGACTTCATGGATCGCAAAGAACATCTGGTTTCCGGCACGGTCAAGCGGCTGGAGCGCGGGAATGCAATTATCGAATTCGGCAAAATCGAAGCCTTGCTGCCGCGCGACCAGATCATCGCCAAGGAAAATCTGCGCGTCGGTGATCGTGTCAAAGCGCATTTATTACGCGTCGATCGCAGCGCGCGCGGGCCGCAAGTGATTTTGTCGCGCACCTCGAATGAATTGCTGGTCAAGTTATTCGAACTGGAAGTGCCGGAGATCGAGGAAAAATTATTGGAAATCGTCAGCGCCGCACGTGATCCCGGCTCGCGTGCCAAGATCGCAGTGCAATCGCACGATCCGCGCATCGATCCGATCGGTACCTGTGTCGGCATGCGCGGTTCGCGTGTGCAGGGCGTGACCAACGAGCTGGCCGGTGAGCGTGTGGATATTATTCTGTGGGCGGAAGATCCGGCCACTTATGTGATCAACGCGCTGGCTCCCGCCGAGGTCAGCAGCATCGTCGTGGATGAAGAGCGGCACAGCATGGATGTGGTGGTCGACGAGGAAAATCTCGCGCAGGCAATCGGGCGCGGCGGCCAGAATGTGCGTCTGGCCAGCGAACTGACCGGCTGGGAACTCAACATCATGACAGTTGAACAGTCCGATGAAAAACACACCGAAGAATTTTCCAATACCCGCGCGGTGTTCATGGAAAAGCTGGATGTGGACGAAGAAGTCGCCGATATTTTAGTGCAGGAAGGTTTCAATACCCTGGAAGAAGTGGCGTATGTGCCGCTGGAAGAAATGCTTGAAATCGAATCGTTCGACGAAGCGACCGTGAATGAGCTGCGCGCGCGCGCGCGAAATGCGCTGTTGACGGCAGCGATTGCCAGCGAAGAAAAAGTGGAACACGGTATTGAGGATTTGCTCAAGCTGGAAGGCATGGATGAACCAACTGCGCGCATCCTGGCGGCCAAAGGCGTGGAGACACAGGATCAATTGGCAGATCTGGATGTGGAGGAGCTGGTCGAACTTTCCGGTATGGAAAGCGAACGTGCCAATACATTGATTATGACGGCACGCGCGCCTTGGTTTGCTTAAGTTGGTAAGGGTTGTCTAAAGGATGGGAATGGGAAAATTGAACGTAGCGCAATTTGCGACTGAACTGGGATTGCCGGTTACGTTACTGCTTGAGCAATTAAAAGCGGCCGGGATCGCCAAGGAAGAAGCATCTGACCCGATGTCCGAAAAGGACAAGGCGAAGTTGCTGGAGCATTTGCGTCAAGCGCATGGTGCCGAAAAGCCTGCCAAAAAAATTACGTTGATCCGCCGCGAAACCACCGAAATTAAAAAAGCGGATAGTTCCGGCCGCGCACGCACCATACAAGTAGAAGTGCGCAAGCGCCGTGTTGTGGCACCGACCGCCGCCGCTGAAGCTGCCGCCCCTGTCGCCCCTGTCGCACCCGCCGTGGTTGAGGCTGCGCCCAAGAAGAGCAAATCCGCCAAGGTGGTGAATGAGCAGGAATTGGCTACCCGCCACGAAGAAGCGCGTTCGCACGCAGAATTGGCCACGCGTCAGGCGGCTGAAGTGCAGGCCAAACAAGAGCGCGGCAAACGCAAGAAGGGCGCGGAGCCGGAGCCGCTGCCCGTCGCGCCAATAAAAGTTGCAGAGACTGTCCCGAGTGTACCTGCTCCGGTGATTAATCTGGCCGAAGGTACGCTGCATAAACCGGCACCCAAGCCCGGCGACAAAATAGTCAAACCCAGCAAGAAGCCAAAGCCGGAAGCCAAGAATAGTCCGTGGGACGAAAAAGGCCACAAGAAGCGTACGCCGGTCAAAGCCGGTGATAAACCCGGTGTCTGGAGCTCTCCGGTGCGTGCGCCGCGTCATGACAAACACAGCAAGCATGTCGCCGAACCTGAACACGCATTCTCGTTGCCGACCGAACCTATCGTGCATGAAGTAGCTGTGCAGGAAACCATCACCGTTGCGGAATTGGCGCAGAAGATGGCGATCAAGGCTTCCGAGATAATCAAGGTGCTGATGAAGATGGGTTCGATGGTAACCATCAATCAAGTGCTCGATCAGGAAACTGCGATGATCGTGGTGGAAGAAATG
>JBDTPU010000332.1:0-2294 GCA_039932535.1 Gallionella sp.
CCGGACATTCATCGCGCAACCGGTCCATCGCCGGCACAATGCCGGAAGTGGACACCGTCACGCGGCGGCGCGACAATCCATAAGCATGATCGTCCAGCATCAGGCGCAGCGCACTCACCGTGTTGTCGAAATTCAACAGCGGCTCGCCCATCCCCATCATCACCACATTGCTGATGGGCCAGTTACCCTCGCTATCTTTGCCGAGTTGATGATTTGCCCACCACAACTGGCCGATGATCTCCGCCACGCTGAGGTTGCGATTGAAACCCTGTTTTCCGGTGGAACAGAACGAGCAATTCAGCGCACAGCCGGCTTGGGTAGAAACACATAATGTGCCGCGAGTTTCTTCGGGAATGTACACCGCTTCCACCGCATTGCCGGTGCCGACGTTCAGCAGCCACTTGCGTGTGCCGTCATCGGATAATTCTTCGCGTATCACCACAGGCGCGGTGATACACGCGCGCTCCGCCAGCTTGGCGCGCAACGTTGCCGCGATGTCGGTCATCGCGGCGAAATCAGGCTCACCGACTTTGTACATCCAGCGCATCAACTGGCGCGCACGGAATGGCTTCTCGCCCATTTCCGTGAAATAGCCAGCCAATGCTTGCGCATCAAAGTCGAGGAGATTTTGTTGCATCAGTTTTTTCGAGTATTAGCGCGAGTAAACATTCATCGCCGGAAAAAAATAAGCGATTTCCACAGCAGCCGTTTCAGCCGCATCGGAGCCGTGCACTGCATTCGCATCAATGCTGGCGGCGAAGTCGGCGCGGATAGTGCCTTTGTCGGCTTTCTTCGGATCGGTTGCGCCCATCAGATCACGGTTCTTCAGAATCGCGCCTTCGCCTTCCAGCGCCTGTATCATTACCGGGCCGGAGATCATGAAATCCACCAAATCTTTGAAAAACGGACGAGCGCGATGCACTGCATAAAAACCTTCCGCGTCGCCACGCGACAACTGCACCATGCGCGCCGCGATTACCTTCAAACCAGCTTTTTCAAAGCGCGTATAAATCTGGCCGATGACATTCTTCGCAACGGCATCGGGTTTGATAATCGACAAGGTACGTTCAACGGCCATGCTACTTTCTCCCAACTTAATAATAGTTAATAAAAAACGGGATGGCATTCTATCAGGATTTGCTTACGCTGTCGCAGTCGAAAACCCTTGGAGGCCAAGTTGCCCTGCCCACCTCTCATGGGTCATGCCCCCTATGGACAAACCCTGCGGGTCGCCATAGAATCAAGCATGAACTAATTATTCGCGATAAGGTCAACGGAACAATAATCCTGGATTAAGGAGAAACATTATGCATATAACACCGCCTATGAAATCTGCAACAGGAACTGGAATCTTTTGGGGCGAGATCACACCTTGTGAACATCTCGTTCAAATCTATCTGGATGACAGCGCTTTTCTGGACTCTCTCGAAGGATTTATCACAGGCGGAATTCGAGCTGGGGATGGAGTGATTGTGATAGCAACCCCTGCCCATTTGGCCTCTTTGGAAGTCCGTATGGCAACTCGCGGTGTTGACCTCGCCGCTGCACTGGCAGCAAATCAATATATGCCATTTGACGCGGAGGAAATCTTATCCAGATTTATGCGGAATGGTTGGCCAGACGATGAACTGTTTCGCAACGTTGTAATCAGTTTGCTGAGCCGGGCAAAGGCCGGGGGTCGGCAGGTTCGCGCCTTTGGCGAGATGGTCGCGATTTTATGGGCTCAAGGAAATAATGGCGCTACGGTTCGACTGGAACATCTATGGCACAGGCTTTGCCAGGAAGAAATGTTTTCTCTTTTTTGTGCCTATCCGAGAACCGGTTTCACCCAGAATGCCTCCATCTCGATAAAAGAAATCTGCGATGCGCATTCTCGCGTGGTGGCTTAAGTTTTCCTTTGAAAAGCGTCGACAATCAATTTCAGGAAGACGCTCCATGACGCGAGGGGGTGTGATTTCCAAATTATTCCTGACTAACCATCAGCGCAAAAAACCCGTCGAAACACCCATTTCATCTGCATCAGCTTGATACTCCGCCGCAATCGCCACACCCAACACGCAGACCAATTCCTCTCCGCAATACAGCAGTGGCAGGCGATCTCGTTGCCAAGGGGGGATGTGATGTTCTTGCAACAGGTTTTTCAGGGTACGCGTTGCGGCGTGCGGATGGGGACGCAGTGTTTCACCCCCCCGCCGCGGGCGTAATGTGACCGGGGCGCGCCGCAGTTTCGCCAGACTGATGCCACCTCCTGCAGATTGATCGAATCTTAGTCGCATATTCAGCGCAGGCCAAAC
>JBDTPU010000333.1:0-2556 GCA_039932535.1 Gallionella sp.
GAAGCGGCAGCCTGGTTAATCAAATTATCACCACCGGTGCTAAATCCGGTCAAACCCCCGATCCGGTATTTGCTGTTTCTATCCCCCGACAAGCCTGCCCATTGAATGCCCAATTCGGCTGCTTTGCCTGCAGATACTTCGACAATCAACGACTCGATATAAACTTGGGCGCGGCGCGCATCAAGCTGATCAATGACGGTGCGCAAGTCGCGGTAGACCGACTCGTTGGCGGTGATGATCAGCGCGTTGGTGGTGGGGTCGGCCTGAATGAATCCGGCCGCGCCCCCGCTGGGCAACAGCGGCTGGGTTGATGCGGGCGATGTAGTTGAGGTAGTGGATGCAGCCGACGAAGAGGATGATAAAGTTAATGAGGTTGATGAAGGCGTTGCCGTACTGATTGCAGAAGTGTCCGAGGCCACGACGGCGCGTAAAGTTTGTGCCAGCCGGGTGGCCTCGGCATTTTTCAGATAGACCACATGCACATTACCCGGCTGCGCGGTGGGCTGATCGAGTTTTGCGATCAGCGCTTTGGCCAGATTGGCGCGTGCTTCAGAGGGCGCGCGTATCACGATCGAATTGGTGCGCGGGTAGGCGAACAGCGTGATGCGTCCGGCATCGCCCCCGGCAGCCGCTGTCCCGCCCGGCTCCAGCAGCCGATTGACCATCACTGCAATATCACTGGCGATTGCATAACGGATAGGCACCAGATCCATATCGTTGCTCGCGGGTCCATCCAGCGCCCGGATAATTTTACCCAGCCGCAACAGGTTGTCGGCGTAATCCGTAATGATCAACGTATTATTTCCCGGATTGGCATTGATGGTGTTATTAGGTGAAATCAGCGGACGTAATACTGCCACCAGATTAGCTGCGGACTCGAAATTCAAATGAAACACTTGCGTCGCAATCTGGTCGCCACGCACTGCACCGGCCTGGATCGGACCCGCCTGTATCTTGGCGTCCGCTTCCGGCACAACTTTGGAATAACCGTTGCCGCTCACTACGGTATAACCATGCAAGCGCAATACTGAAGTCAAGAGCTGGAATGCCTGAGTCTTGGTGAGCGGTTTCTCGGATACCAGAGTGACCGTGCCTTTTACCCGAGGGTCGATAATGAACGTCTTGTTGGTGTAATCGCCGATCGCCGCAATCACCGACTCGATATCGGCATCAACAAAATTGAGGGTACCTTGATTCGGAGTGAGGTCTTGATCGATATTATTTTTATTGACATAACTTTTACTTGAACTACTTTTACCTGGATTAGGGACTTGCGTACCCATTAGCGCATTCGTAGTACTGGTTGAATTCATGCCGCCGAGTGCACTTGTGTTGGGCGTAGCGCCTGATCCGCCGATTGTACTCGGGCTGCTGGTGGCGCTCGTGCCGCTGATTGCATTCGTGCTGCTCGGTATTTCGTTCGGGCTTGAAACTCCATTTGTATTTGGATCTTCCGCTTGAGCCGATTGCATACTGGTCATCGCGCACAGCAACACGATCATCACCCTGAAATACCTTGTCGGCATGATGGTTTGTGGCGGGTTATTTTTGGTTTGATACAACATGTTTTTTATCATTTGAATTCTAGTGCGATAACATCTGTGTCACCTTCTCTGCGGCGTTGTCCCAGCAAATTCAGAAAATTTGCCAGCCTTTGTTCCTGGCCTGCTTCGGCGCGTGCGCTGCCGGAAAATTGCAGGCGTCCGTTGCTGAGCATTCCTGAGCCGTTCAATAACATCGGCCCTTTGACCGTCTTAAGCAGCACCGACGCTTCTGTTCCGTGCCAGTCGAATGCCAGATCATAGCTGCCCAGCGGTTTGATGGCGGACAGCCGCGAAGCGACATCGTTCATTTCCAGATTCATCACTCCGCTGATTTCGACATTTCCATTTCGTTGGGTCAATTGCAGCGGTTCCCATAATAAACGTATTTGCCCGGACGGCTGTATGGTATTCAGCGGCGCGCCCAGCGCAGTCAATCGTTCCGCTGGTAATAACATCGCTCCCGGACTCACTTGCCATTGATGCCAGCTTCCCGTCACGCTGATCGGTTGCGTGAGTGCCGCTGCGTTTTCCAATTCGGCATCGACACTGCCCAGCAATATCATCGGAGACAAGCGCCATGCAAAGCGTCCCGGCAACAGCGGCGTGACCGGATCACCGCCACTGGCTGCGCCGCCGATGAACGCCGAGCCGCGCCACAATGTGCCATGCGCATCACCAAGCGTCAAGCGCCCTGCGGTCTGTTGCTCTGCTATCGCCGCCAGCCACGCCGCCGGAAAAAACGCTAATACGGTGACTGCAACACTGGCAATTCCCACTAATACCCAAATTAACAGGCGGCGCAATGCATCCTCTTTTCATTCCATTTATAAACCGGATACAAACGCAGATTATTCATGCGAGGGTTTGCGCAGCGTGATTATTGCATTGACCGTATCGGCTTGAGTCAGCGCCACGATATTGGCATCGACAACGGAAAGCAGGGCGGTTTTCTGCATTTCATCCAGCCAGTTCAGCGTGCCGGCAAAAGAGACGGCGGCCAGTTGTATTTTCA
>JBDTPU010000334.1:0-3147 GCA_039932535.1 Gallionella sp.
CAAAACCGTTCGTCCTGAATCCTTCGACCCCGTTCGTCCTGAGCTTGTCGAAGGAATGAACGGCGCTCAGGACGGGTTTGATGCCGGTGGCCGGTGGTTCGACAGGCTCACCACGAACGGTTTGGTGAGTATCATGGGTGGCAGTTAGTCATCAAGTTGGAGAAAATATTTTGCTATTCAATCCATCGCGCGACGAAGCGCGTAATTTTTTATTCGACTCCTGGCGCAAGCATCGAGCCAAGGAGTTACTCACGCCGCTCGAAGACCTCACCGCGCAACTCATCGCCAAGCATCCCGAATATTTTGCGGTGCTGGAAAATCCACAACAGTATCAGGAGCAGGACTACTTGCCGGAGCAGGGTGCGACTAATCCGTTTCTACACCTGATGATGCACCTCACTATCGAGGAGCAAATCTCCATCGACCAGCCGCCGGGCATACGTGCGCATTTCGTGCGCCTGACCCAAAAACTGGAATCGGAACATGATGCGCAACATCGCATGATGGAGTGCCTGAGCGAAATGATCTGGCAGGCGCAGCGCAACCGCGTTCAACCAGACCCGGCGGTATACTTTGCCTGCCTTGAAAAACAATAAAGGAAATTTCCACGAAAAGCACGAAAGTCACGAAACTATTTCTCGGAATGTTTTCGTGTTTTTTGTGGTTTTCGTGGACAATGGTTTTTCTCAAAGAGAATAGGTAAAAACAATCATATGCGCTTGAGCAAGATCACCACCCGCACCGGCGACACCGGCAGCACCGGCTTGGCCGACGGCACACGCCTCGGCAAAGACCACGCGCGCATAGCCACGCTGGGCAGTGTGGACGAATTGAACAGCCAGCTCGGCGTGCTGCTCGCCGAACAGCTTGCGTCCGACATCCGCGCGGTGTTATTGCAGATACAGAATGATTTGTTCGATCTGGGCGGCGCGCTCGCGCTGCCTACGCAAGATGTATTCGCAGAAAGCAAAATTCTCTGGCTGGATGAACAGATCGCGCACTACAACGCCGACCTGCCGCCGCTGCGTGAATTTATCCTGCCGGGTGGGTCACGTGCGGGCGCGTTGTGCCATGTGGCACGCACCGTGGCGCGTCGGGCAGAGCGCGACCTGGTGGTGCTTGCGCAGAGCGATGCGGTGCCGCAGCATGCATTGCCCTATCTGAATCGATTGTCGGATTTGCTGTTTGTGCTGAGCCGCTGCATTAACCGGACACAGGCAACGGCTGAAACACTTTGGCGACGGGACAAATAATATTATCCATTAAACGACGACAATTATCCGGAGTGCTATCAGACTAATTTTTGGTCCTGGTCAAAAACACCGTCACTTCTTCGCGGTCGTGATAGAGCTGTTTCGCGATCATTCTGTGATTGATGCCTTCATCATCGAGGCGTTTGCGGATGCCACCTAGCGCGCTGTCGAGTGCGGCGACACGCTGTTTCATCGGCAATTTCAAATTGAATATCGCGTGTTTGCACCAGCCTGCTGCGAACCATTCTTCGATCAACCTGGCGACCTTGGAAGGTTTTTCCACCATGTCGCAAACCAGCCAGTCCACTGCTTTGCGCGGCGCATATTTGAACCCGTCCTGCCGAAGATGTTGCACCAGCGGATGATTCGCCAGCATTCCTTTCATCGGGCCGTTGTCCACTGCGGTCACGCGGATGCCGCGCTTCACCAGTTGCCACGTCCAGCCGCCGGGTGCGGCGCCGAGATCGACTGCCTGCATACCTGAGCGCAATAGACGCGTCTGCTCGCTGCGATCCATGAATACTTCGATGGCTTCGGCAAGTTTCATCGTGGAGCGGCTCGGCGCCTCGGCGGGCATGGATTGGCGGGCTATGCCCATGAGGGTAGCCGCACTGTTGCGCGGATCGCTGGTGCCGATCAACACTGAATTTTTGTCAGGAAAGAAGATATGCAAACGGGTCGAGCGCGAATCGTCCAGTAAGCGGCCTTGCTCGCGCAACGCGTTTTCCAATAGCGGTTGGAATCTTCGCGTAAAAGTAGTCAGCAATTTGCCCTCGTTAGTGTCCGGCACTTCCAGCCACAGCGCACCGAATGTGCCGGTCAGGGCAGAGATGGCGTTCACTATTGGTGTCAGGCGATCACGCTCCGGCAATATGGGGATGCTGTGATGCAAGCGCATCAACTGTCGCGCGAAAATCAGTTCCCGCCAGGACAGCGTTTGCTCATTGAGCGTGACAAGCACATAGCCGCTGTCAGCGAATGTAGCGGGTTGTTCCGCGATAACCGGCTTCTGTTGCTTCGCATAGCGCACAGCTTCCTGCGCACAATCCTGTTCGAAGCCGGGGCGGCAATATATCAGCCAGTGTTGAATTTTCTGCATGCGAGTATTGTGTCACAGGTTGGGGGACTCGCCTGAAGATGGTAATATCCACGCTTGTTTTTTAGTTTTTGTGTAATGAATAAACGCTACGATTTGATTGTATTTGACTGGGACGGCACCGTGATGGATTCAACCGCAGTGATTGCGGGATCAATACAGGCTGCATGCCGCGATCTGGGCGTGAGCATTCCCGATGATGAAACGGCGCGGCATGTGATTGGTCTGGGCCTGGATCAGGCGCTGCGCTATGCGGTGCCTGATCTGCCGGAGGCGATGAGACCTGATCTGGTGGAGCGTTATCGCCATCATTTTCTGGCGCAGGATGAAGCGATTCCTTTGTTCGATGGTGCGCGCGAAACGATAGCGGAGTTGCACGATGCAGGTTACCGCTTGGGTGTGGCCACCGGCAAAAGCCGCGCGGGACTGGAAAGGGTAATGATCTCCAGCGGGATGAAAAATTATTTTCACGCGACACGCACGGCAGATCAAACTTTGTCCAAGCCCGATCCGGCGATGTTGTTCGAGTTGATGGATGAGCTGGGCAGCAGCGCCGAACGCACTTTGATGGTGGGCGATACCACTCACGATGTGCAGATGGCGCAGAATGCCAAAGTGGATGTGGTGGCGCTGGGACACGGCGCGCATCCGCCGGAGCAATTGCAGCAGTTGAATCCGCTGGCTCTGGTAGATAATTTTGCGGAACTGAGGGCATGGCTCAAGGCTAATGCTTAACAAATTTAATAAAGGAATTGTAATGTCGGATCAAAACAACAATTGGGAACGCAGTGTGCTGGA
>JBDTPU010000335.1:0-6970 GCA_039932535.1 Gallionella sp.
GGCAGAATGCCGATGTCGAGCAGGCGCGGTATCGCGCCGATCGCCGAGTTGGTGTGCAGTGTCGAATACACTTGATGTCCGGTCATCGCGGCGCGGAATGCCATTTCGGCAGTGGGATGATCGCGAATTTCGCCGACCAGAATAATATCCGGATCCTGGCGCATCATCGAGCGGATGCCATTGGCAAAATCCAGCTTGGCAGACTCGTTCACCGAAGTCTGGCGGATCAGTGCGAGCGGATATTCGACCGGATCCTCCAGGGTCATGATGTTGACCGACTCGGTGCTGATGTGATTCAGCACCGAGTACAATGTGGTGGTCTTGCCGCTACCGGTGGGGCCGGTCACCAGCACGATGCCTTCCGGCTTGGCGATAATCATCTTGAGCAGGCTGAGCGCTTGATCATCCAGACCGAGCTGGTCCAGCGGCACAATGCCTTTTTGCCGATCCAATATACGCAGCACCAGATTTTCGCCATGCGTGGTGGGATGCGAAGCCACGCGGAAATCAATCGGACGGCCTGATAATCTCAGCGAAATACGGCCATCCTGCGGCGCGCGGGTTTCGGCGATGTTCATGTTGCTCATCACCTTCATGCGCACCACCATGGCGGGCCAGAAACTTTTGTGCAGGCTGCGCACCTGACGCAGCACGCCGTCGACGCGATAGCGGATGCGTAGAAAACTGCTCTCCGGTTCAAAGTGAATATCCGAAGCGCCCCGTTGCACCGCTTCGGTGAGCAGCGCATCGATCAGGCGCACCACCGGTTGGCTGAATTCGTTCACGCCGGATTGCAGCGTCTGGTATTCCATTTCGCCCGGTTCGATTTCGTGCAGAATGCCGTCGATCGAAAGTTCGAAACCGTAATATTGATCTATTGCGCGCAGAATGTCGGATTCACTGGCGAGTTGTGTGACCAGGCGGTATTCGTCCTTGAGCAAGGCGCGCACCTGATCCAGCGCGATGATGTTGTCAGGATCGGCGACCGCCAGCGTCAACACACGGGTGACCATATCCACTGACAGCGGCAATAATTGATAACGGCGCGCGACATCCTTGGGGATCAATGCAAGTGCCGTGGGGTCAATAATTATAGAGGTGAGGTCTACACTTTCCTGGCCAAGATTTTCCGACAAGACGTCGCGGATCGTGGCTTCCGAAAGAAATCCCAGACGAACCAGCAGGCGGCCCAACGGCTGATGCGTCTTACCTTGCTCTTGCAAAGCGATACGCAACTGGTCTTCACTGACCACGCCTTTGCCGACCAGTATTTGTCCCAGTTGTTGGTGAGGTTGGTTGCCGGAAATCGGGTTTGCAGGCTGGTTAGCTGGCATAACGTTTAATGTGTCAGCTCTTCAATACGATGTGAAATTTTCGCGTGATCAAAACCCGCATGATGTTCCGCATCCAGCTGCAAAGCACGTTGGTAATATTGTGCAGCCGGGCTTTTTTGCCCCAGGCGATCCAGGCTGATGGCTAAATTAAAGGCCAATTCGGCATTGCCGGGTTCCAACCGGTAGGCATTGAAATACGCTTGTTGCGCTTCGCCCCAACGAGCTTGGCCTGCGTAGTAATTGCCTAATGCGAAATGCAGCGATGATGAATCCTGCTGTTCATTGAGCAAAGTTTTTAAACGGCTTTCGCGATTGTCGTCGGCAGACAAAGCGGACATTCCCGCATTGGCTACAGCATTGCGCGGGTCGAGCGCCATGACTTGTGCGTAATAATGTGCCGCGAGACTATCCGCGCCGCGACGTTGCGCGATGACCGCCAGTCCGAGCAGCGCGTCAGTATTGCTTGAATCCAGGTTGAGCACTTCACGATACAGCTGTTGCGCCTGCTCTAATTTTCCGCTGCGATATGCTTGGTAGGCACTGTTGAGCAAGGGATCAATGGGCTCGTCCTGGTGCTGCTCGATATGCAGCGCATTGGATGTTCGTGGCGACGATACTAAAGGTTTTTTGGCATGGGCTGGTTTTTGCGTGCGGGAGGGCTGTTGCGAAGCAACATCGGAAGAAATAATTTCAGGCACTAAATTATTTTGCGGCGGCGGTGCAACTGAAGCTGCTGCGGCTGGCGTGCTGACAGGCCGCGGCGGCGGTGTGTTGCCGGGAGAAATGACGTACCACACATAGCCCGCTCCCGCTGTGAATAATAAAACTGCCCCGCCCAGAGCGATCAGTAAATTGCGATTGATACCGGCGCGCGCAAAGGATGGCGCATAGGACGACTTTGCATTGAACAGGTTTTGCCCGGTCATGCGCGCGCTGTTGTCGGATGAGGGGGCAGGCGGCGCGGCGGCTGACGAAGCTGAGCCGGGATATGGCTCCAGGCTGAGCTCACGGCCTGAACCGCTGTGATCTCCAGCCTGCGCGGAAAGAGCTTGCTGCGATTTTTTGCGGGCATCCAGTAACAGGCTCATCTCAGGGTTTTCCGCTGGCGGATTCTTTAAAGAAATCCTGATCCGGCAAATTGTTGCGGAACTCACTGAAGTCGGCATTGACACTGGCGTTTTTGATGACGGTCGGCCGCAGGAAAATCACCAGTTCCGTTTTGGTTGTCTTGTCATCACGATTTTGGAACAGGTTGCCGAACAATGGAATGCGCCCCAGCAGCGGAATCTCATTGGTATTCTTGTTTATTTCATCTTCCATTAGGCCGCCCAGTACGGCGATCTGGTTGTCCTGGATTTTCAGCACCGACTCCATTTCGCGTGTCGAGGTTTGAGGAATCGAGTTCTGGAAGGCCAGTCCCGGCGTGGGGTCTGGGGCTGGTGTGAGTAGGCGGGTGATCGAGGGTCGGATGTTGAGCAATATCGTGCCGCTGTCGTTGATCTGGGGTGTGACACTCATGGTGAAGCCGATCGGCACGGTGTTGACGGTGGTGGTATAGGCAACGATTGGTGCCCCACCTGCAACCGTGTTCGGTGTCACGGTTGAATTGACGATGAAATATACGTTGTTATTCACCACGCGCAGCATCGCGGTTTGGTTGTTCATCACGCTCAGCGTGGGGCTGGACAGCACTTTGACATTACCGAATTTTTCCAGTAGTTGTACCGATGCGGCGAGGTTGCCAAACTTGGAGGTGGGGTTGAAGTAGCTGATCGCTAGTGCGCCTGCCGCCGAAGCCAGTCCAGTGGTCGAGTTAGCTTGGAAACTGGTCAAGCTGCCAGCGGCTTGACTCAAAACAAAACCTTTTTGGCCAGTGAATAGCCGGGACCAGTTTATGCCTTGCTGGTATTGATCATTCAGATCCACCTGGACAATAGTCGCTTCGATCATCACCTGACGCTGGGCATTGGCCATGATCCGATCTATGAACTCCTGGATTTTCTCATGCTGCTTTCCGGTGGCGCGTACCGTGATGATGCCATTCTCCGCATTGGCGATGACCGAAGCCGCCTCGCGGAAAGTGCTGCGTTTTGTAACAGTGGTATCGCCCTCTTCAACATTGACCGGATTGGGACTGTTTTCAATGCCGCCTTTGGCGGGAGATTTTTTTGTGCCGCTGGCGGGTTGAACGCCGGTGCCGGTGCTGCTCGCCGCCCGCACTTGCTGCACTGAAGTCTCGCTGGAACCTGCCGGCAATATCATGTCGGTCTCGTGCAGAATATCTTTGATGTTCTGTGTCAGGGTTTCCCAGAAGTGATTTTTGGATAGATTCTTGATGGTAAGCGATGAATTGTTGCCCCCAGAACCGCCTGAACCTCCCGCACTAGCGGCTGAACCAGACCCGACTTGGGTAGCATTGGACATCGCGCCGTCCGAATCACGCGCCATGTTCACATAATCAATTTTGTAGCTATGCAGATACGGGGTATCCGGCATCACGGTCAAGGTGCCATTGTCCAGTTCATAGCGCATATCTATTTGCCTGGCAATGCGCGTGAGGATTTGCGGCAGGGTCTGGTTGATCGCGTTAACCGTCACCGTTCCCTGAATGCCGGATTGAATGTCGAGATTGATTTTCGCATCGCGCGCCAGCGCGAATAAAATTTCTTGTGCCGGTACATTGGTCACTACGACGCTGTAGGTGGCTACCTTGCTGGCTGGCTTGGGTGGAGGAAGTACGACACTGTCTTTGATTGAGGGAATGCTTTCAGTTTCGGACTGAGCGTCCTGGCGAAGAAGGTGTTGATCCGCAGGCTTGATTGGTTTTGTCCCGCAGCCGGATAGCAACATCCCGATAGCAGAGAGATAAACTATGTTGCGTGAACGCATGCTTCCCCCATATTTATTTTGGTTTGTAGCCTAACAGTTTTGCCGGTATTGCTCAATACCTCCTTCCAGTTTCAGAAGATATAAGTGGAAGTGGCAAAAGCTGCTTGATAACGCGGTGGGAGATCTTTGATCGCATGGTGTGCTGCCTCAATCGAGGGATATGCGCCATAGAGTACGCGCAGCCCGTTCTTGCCGCCAAATTTGGCGGGGAGCAAGTAAATTTCGTCGAGTTTTCCGAGTGCGTTCGCGCGCTTCAGGAACCCCTCAATACGTTCCGGCTGGACTTGCTCGTTGAAAAATAATTGAATGCTGGCGACAATTTTTACCTGTCCTGAGCTTGTCGAAGTGGCCTGTTCGAATAATTGTTTCCCTGCCGCCAGACGTTGTTCAAACAAGCTGGATTTTTTAGTCATTGCACTGCTGCCCGCCACTGGCACAGGCGGCAGGACTGCGGGTAAGGCCACCGATTGATTGGTTACTACCGCAGATGCCGCTACCGGCGCATTGCCCGGTTGCGCGATAGTCCGGGTTGCCATTGGGGCTGCGGGCGCTACTGCCAGGTTTGGTTGGTCTTGAAGTTTATCCGGAACTGATAGCGTGCCTTGATTTTGTCGAGGCGATGTTGGTGGTTTATCCAGTGCCCACCAAGCCGCCAGTACGAATAACAGCAATGCGGCGGCAGCGCTGCCTACAAACAGTTTTTTGCGGGATAGCGCAGGCGCAATATTGAGTTCGCTATCGCGCATCGCCGCTTGCACATGCCGCGCTTCAATATTATGGGTGTCTTCCACGAAGGCAGCCAACAGTGATTTATCTGCAAGAATATTGACGCGCCGCATCAAACCGTTGGACGCACCTGCAATGAGTTTGATGGCGCCCGGCGAGAAAATATTCGGGCCGTGGTAACCCGCCGCGCGCATCCTGAACATCAGATAATTTTCCAGGATATTGCGCGACAGCGGCTGCATATGGAAATGATGCGCGATGCGATCCTTAAGCTGGCGCATGTTCGGTTGATCCAGCTTGACGTTCAGTTCCGGTTGCCCGAACAAGACGATTTGCAGCAGCTTGGCGTTGCCGACTTGCAGGTTGTACAACAGCCGCAATTCTTCCAGTGTGTCCGGTGGCATGGCATGCGCCTCGTCCACCAGCACGACGATACGCTTTCCTTCGCGGGCTTTTTCCTCGAGCTTGTTCTGGATATTCTGCATGATAATGCCGACCCGCTCGCCTTCAATGTTCAGTCCGAGTCCATCGGCAATCGCATACAACATTTCTTCGCGCGACAAGCTGGGGTTGGCCAGATAGATGGCCTCGATGTGCTTGGGCAGTTTTTCCAGCAACATCCGGCACAGCATGGTTTTGCCGCTGCCGACTTCGCCGCTGACTTTGATGATGCCCTCGACCTCAGCGATGGAGTAAATCAGCGCGTCAAGAATTTCTCCGCGATTGGCGCCGGAAAAAAAGAATACCGTGACCGGCGTGATTCGGAATGGAGGCTCGGTCAGGCCGAAGTGTTCTAAATACATGTGGACGTTCCCATACTTTGAATTCTACGCGTTAAGTTTCTCATGTGCATCGATGCGACTATGCAGCGTGGTGCGATTGATACCGAGCAGTTTGGCGGCCTCGCTGATATTATCTCCGGCAAGCTCGAGTGCGGCGGCGATATATAGTCCCTCCTGCTTTCGCAGATATTGATCCAGACTGAAGCCGCCTTGTTGCAGTTGCCGTTTGATCAATTCCGGCGAAGCAATTTCTTGCGGATAAGCGGACATTTCCAGCGGGTCAAACTCGTCTTGCAGTTGCAACTTGCTCACTGCCTTACCAGGGTATTTTGTGGCCAGCCGGATGACGATATTGCGCAATTCCCGGGTATTGCCGGGAAAGCTGTATTGTTCCCAGCCTTGTAATGCATCCGGCAATAATTCAAACGGCTCTTGCTGGATTTGTTGCGCGTAATAAGCACGGAAATGGTTGAGCAAAACCAGCTTGTCCGCGCCCAGTTCGCGTATCGGCGGTACCAGGATCGAGAACACGTTCAGGCGATAATAAAGATCGCTGCGAAAGGTGCCGGATTTTATCGATTCGCGCAAATTTCGATTAGTGGCGGCGATGATGCGTGCGCGGCTTTTGCGCGTGGTGGTTTCCCCGACGCGTTGATATTCACCATTTTCCAGCACGCGCAATAATTTGGTCTGAAGCTCCAGCGGTATTTCGCCGATCTCGTCCAGAAACAATGTGCCCTCGGAAGCTTCTTCAAAAAAACCGGATTGCGCACTCGCCGCCCCGGTGAAAGCTCCTTTGCTATAGCCGAACAGGGTGGGTTCGATCAGCGTAGGGGGAATGGCCGCACAGTTAAGCACTTTGAAAGGGGCGTCAGGATTGCTGGTCAGTTTTTGTATCGCGGCGGCAACCAATTCCTTGCCGCAACCTGACTCACCTTCAATGAGCACCGGGAAAGGAAGCGCTGCATACATTATGATCTGACTGCGAAGGGCTTGTATTGGAGCGCTTTGGCCGACCATGCCGAGTAGCTGATCATCCTGATTTTTGCCGGGCGCGCTGTCCTGAACTTTCAGCGCATCATCCAGATATTTTTTTATTTTTTCCGGCGCGCAAGGTTTTGCGATGAAATCAATCGCGCCCAGCGCGCGTGCATGGCGTGCGTTGCTTTGTTCATCCTGGCCGGACAAGACAAAAATTTTTATTTCCGGCGCATGCGCCAGCAATTCGGCAATCAGATG
>JBDTPU010000336.1:0-7067 GCA_039932535.1 Gallionella sp.
AACATTATTTACGGAGTCATGTAGGGTGCGCTATGCGCACCATGGTGCGTGTGACGCACCCTACGGGCTTTCGTGTTTTTCGTGGACAGATGTGTTTTTTCAAATGATTTTTTATGGAGTAGAAGATGTCTGAAATAACTGCAAGTATGGTCAAGGAACTGCGCGAGATGACTGGTCTCGGCATGATGGAATGCAAAAAGGCACTGGTCGAAGCCAAGGGTGATTTGAAATTGGCCGAAGAGCAAATGCGCATCAAGAGCGGTGCCAAGGCGAGCAAGGCGGCCAGCCGTGTGACCGCCGAGGGCGTGGTCAGCACATTCATGGCGAAGGACGGCAAGACCGGCGCGCTGGTGGAAGTAAACTGCGAAACCGATTTTGTTGCCAAGAACGATGACTTCATCGCGTTTGCAAAAAATACCGCCGAGACCGTGGCGAAGAACAATCCGTCCGATATCGGCGCCCTGTCCGGCATGGCGATCGTCAATGGTTCCGCCAGCGTGGAAGGAACCCGCAAGGCGCTGATCATGAAGCTGGGCGAGAATGTCAGCATCCGCCGCTTCGAGCGCTATTCGACTACAGCCGGAAAATTGTCCAGCTATCTGCACGGCAGCAAGATTGGCGTGCTGTTGAATTACACCGGCGGCGACGAAACACTGGGCCGCGATCTTGCGATGCATATCGCCGCGAGCAAGCCAAAGTCGATTGATGTTTCCGGCGTGAATCCGGAGGACATCGAGACCGAACGCCGTATCGCGATTGAAAAGGCGCGCGAAGCAGGCAAGCCCGATGCGATGCTGGAAAAAATTGCCGAAGGCACGGTGCAGAAATTCCTCAAGGAAGTAACGTTGCTGGGTCAGGTATTCGTCAAGGCCGAGGATGGCAAACAGACCATCGAACAACTGCTGAAATCCAAAGGCGCAGCGGTGAGCGCATTCCGGATGTTCGTGGTGGGCGAGGGCATCGAAAAGAAGGTTGAAGATTACGCGGCTGAAGTGGCTGCGGCCGCAGCGGCAGCTCAGGGTTAATATCATGCGCGCCCCCGCCTACAAACGCATCCTGCTCAAGCTCAGCGGCGAAGCCCTGATGGGCGACGACAGCTATGGCATCAATCGCGATGTGATCATGCGCATCGTGGCTGAGATTGCAGAAGTGGTGGGCATGGGCGTACAAGTGGCGATCGTGATTGGCGGCGGGAATATTTTTCGAGGCCTGGCTCCGGCTGCGGCAGGCATGGACAGAGCCACTGCCGATTACATGGGCATGCTCGCCACGGTAATGAATTCGATGGCGTTGCAGGATGCGATGACGCAGGCGGGTCTGGATTGCCGCGTACAGTCTGCATTGAATCTGGAGCAAGTCGCTGAACCGTTCATACGCGGCAAAGCGCTGCGTTATCTGGAAGACGGCAAGGTAGTGATTTTTGCGGCCGGCATCGGCAGCCCGTTCTTCACCACTGACACCGCTGCCGCTTTGCGCGGCGTGGAAATGTCCGCCGAGGTGGTGCTCAAGGCAACCAAAGTGGATGGCGTTTATACTGCTGATCCGAAGAAGGATCCCAAAGCGACGCGTTATCAGAGCCTGAGCTTTGACGAGGCAATCAGCAAAAATCTTCAGATCATGGACGCGACGGCGCTGACATTGTGCCGCGATCAGAAATTACCTATTATCGTATTCAGTATTTTCAAACCCGGCGCATTGAAACGTGTGGTGCTGGGCGAAGGTGAAGGCACTTTGGTTCGTGTGGAGTAAGGGGTTCGCGTTGACCAGGGTGCGTATTGTAAGCAGGGGAAACCGTGATTGTTGAGATTAACCATGATTGCTGAAATCAAAAAGATCACTGAACAAAAAATGCACAAGTCGCTGGACGCATTGAAAGCCGACCTGGGCAAGGTACGCACCGGACGCGCGCACACTGGTTTGCTGGATCATGTGATGGTGGAATATTATGGAAATCCGACATTGATTACCCAGGTCGCTAACGTCACGCTGGTTGACGCGCGGACCATCGGTGTGCAACCGTGGGAAAAGAATATGGTCGGCCCGGTCGAGCGCGCGATTCGCGACGCAGACCTCGGACTGAATCCGGCTACCAACGGCGATATGATACGCGTGCCGATGCCGATGCTGACCGAGGAGCGCCGCCGCGATTTGATCAAGGTGATCAAATCCGAAGGCGAGACCGCCAAGGTGGCGGTGCGCAACATTCGCCGTGATGCCAATAACACGCTCAAGGATGCACTGAAGAACAAAGAGATCGCGGAAGACGAAGAGCGACGTACCCAGGACGAAATCCAAAAGTTGACGGATCGCTTTGTCATTGAAATAGACCAGGCGCTTGCCGCCAAAGAAGCCGACCTGATGGCTGTCTGATTCCAACCCGGAATAATGGCTCACCTCATCCCCAGTTCCACCCGCGCCATACCGGATACCGCGCATATTCCGCGCCACATTGCCATCATCATGGATGGCAATGGGCGCTGGGCGAAGCAGCGCTTCATGCCGCGCGCAGCTGGGCATCAGCGCGGGGTGGAAACATTGCGTGTAGTGGTGAAAGCCTGCCGCGATCTGGGCGTGGAGTATCTGACCGTGTTCGCATTCAGCAGCGAAAACTGGCGACGCCCGGAGGAGGAGGTTTCTTTCCTGATGACGCTGTTCCTGAAAATGCTGGAACGCGAAGTCATCAAACTTCACCAGAACAACATTTGCCTGAAAATTATTGGCGACCGCAGTCGTTTCGACGACCAACTCAAACTGACCATGCAGGAAGCCGAACAGCTTACCGCGAATAATTCTGCGCTGACGCTGACCATTGCCGCAAATTATGGCGGGCGCTGGGATGTGATGCACGCGGTGCAAACCATGCTGACGGAGCATCCGCACCTTGCGCAAACCTTTAGCGAAGAAGATTTGCAGCCTTATCTCTCGATGAGCGACGCGCCCGAACCGGATCTGTTTATCCGCACCGGCGGAGAACAGCGCATCAGCAATTTCATGTTGTGGCAATTGGCTTATACCGAATTATATTTTACCGACACACTGTGGCCGACCTTTGATCGTAAGGAATTGGACAAGGCGATTGCCTCGTATCAAAAACGCGAGCGGCGTTTTGGCCGTACCAGTGAGCAATTAGAATCGCAGCACTCAGAGGTAGCGGGGGATGCTTAAATCCCGGGTGATGACAGCGGTCATTTTGCTGGTGCTGTTAGTGCTGGCGCTGTTTGCGTTGCCTGTTTCAGCATGGACGGTAGTGGTGATTTTACTGGTGTTGCAGGGGATTTCGGAATGGGCGAGATTGGCCAGGCTTACTCATATAAAAGCGAACCTGTTCTGGTGGTTCACGCTGGCGATGATGTTGGGGCTGGTCTGGCTGGATGCTAATTATTCGCCTGCGCAACAAATCCTGGCGCATTTACTGGTCTATGCGGTGGCCGCGCTGTTGTGGCTGATCATCGTGCCGACCTGGCTGATGATAGGCTGGAAGGTGGAGCATCCGCTGTTGATGATGCTGACCGGTTGGGCGGTGCTGATACCGCCGGGCTTGGCCATGCTGGATTTGCGCGTGATCAGCCCGTGGATTTTATTGTTCATCATGGGTCTGGTCTGGGTCGCGGATATTTCTGCTTATTTCATTGGACGCAGATTCGGCAAAAATAAACTGGCTCCCAGCATCAGCCCGGGCAAAACCTGGGAAGGCGTGGCAGGTGCGCTGCTGGGCGTATCGGTTTATGTGGTGCTGTGCTGGAGTTTCAGTTTCTATTTTGGTCAGCCCGATGGTTTCGCTCAGCACACCGGCTTCGACCAACGCGCAGCACTGCCCGGCTTGTTGCTGGCTGCATGGTGGTGGGTGGGGCTGGCAGTCATCGGTGATTTATTTGAATCGGCAATCAAGCGCCAGGCGGGCGTCAAAGACAGCGGCGCATTGCTGCCGGGGCATGGTGGCTTACTGGATCGCGTCGATGCGTTGACCTCAACCTTGCCGCTCGCGGTACTGGCGATTTTGTTGCAGCATAACTAACCCGCCATGCAGCACATTACCATTCTGGGTTCCACCGGCAGTATCGGCACCAGCACGCTGGATGTGGTGGCGCGCCATCCCGATAAATTTGGAATCGTTGCATTGACGGCAAACTGCCAGGCCGATTTGTTGTTTAAACAATGTCAGCAATTCAAGCCGCGCTATGCGGTGCTGGTGGACGAAGTCGCCGCTGTGCAATTGCGTCAGCGGATGCGCGCAGCCGGTTTGAGCACCGAAGTGCTGAGTGGTGTGGCCGCGCTGGAGCAGGTCGCGGTGTTGCCGGAAGTGGACGCAGTGATGGCGGCTATCGTCGGTGCCGCTGGGCTGCGCCCGACACTGGCTGCGGCGCATGCAGGCAAAAAAATCCTGCTGGCAAACAAGGAAATATTGGTGATGGCGGGCAGCGTGTTCATGGATGCGATACGTGCCAGCGGCTCTGTGTTATTGCCCATCGACAGCGAACACAATGCGATTTTTCAAGCCTTGCCGCGCGGGTATAAGGGCGATCTGCCGGGCAATGGCGTAAAGCGCATTTTGCTGACCGCGTCGGGCGGGCCATTCCGCACTACACCGCTCAGCGAGTTGCAGCATGTCACACCGGAACAGGCGTGCGCGCATCCCAACTGGGTGATGGGGCGCAAGATTTCGGTGGACTCGGCGAGCATGATGAATAAAGGTCTGGAGGTCATCGAGGCGCACTGGTTGTTCAATGCGAGTGCCGATGATATTCAGGTAGTGATACATCCGCAAAGCGTGATTCATTCTCTGGTCGAATATGTGGATGGCTCGGTGTTGGCACAACTCGGTAATCCCGATATGCGCACGCCGATTGCCTACGGCCTGGCTTATCCGGAACGGATAGACGCGGGGGTGGTGCCGCTGGATTTGTTCCAAGTGGCGACGCTGAATTTCACCGCGCCGGACTTTGAACGCTTTCCTTGCCTGTCCTTGGCCTATCGGGCTTTGCGTGCGGCCGGTACGGCCCCGGCGATATTGAATGCCGCTAACGAAGTGGCAGTCGCGGCTTTTCTCGACAAACAAATTTCTTTTTTGCATATTCCGCGCATCATCGCAGCGGTGCTGGAGGCGCTGCCGATTGGCAGTGTCGCTAGTCTGGATGATGTACTGGACGCAGACGCCGAAGCGCGCCGTGCCGCACAGCAACACATTAATAATTTAACTGGAGTGCGGTGCAGTGCCGCCGTGCTCGGAGGTTCAACATGATTACCTTGCTTGCATTTATCGGCGCAATCGCGCTGTTGGTGGTGTTCCACGAGTTGGGACATTATTGGGTGGCGCGCCGTTGCGGTGTCAAGGTGCTGCGTTTTTCGCTGGGCTTTGGAAAAATAATTTATAGCAAACGATTTGCTAACAGTAATACTGAATGGGTAATTTCCGCAGTGCCGCTGGGCGGCTATGTCAAGATGCTGGACGAACGCGAAGAGGATGTTGCGTCGCAGGATTTGCCCTATGCGTTTAATCGCAAGCCGGTGTTGCAGCGCATGGCGATCGTGGTGGCCGGCCCGCTGGCGAACTTTTTGCTGGCCATCGTGTTGTATTGGGGTTTGTTTGTTCACGGCGTACCGGGACTGAAACCGATGTTGGGCGATGTGCCGCCGGGCACGCCCGCTGCGATTGCGCAGTTGCAATCAGGTGAAACCATAATCAGTTTGAATGGGGATGCTATTCCAAGCTGGCAGGAATTGCATTGGAGCTTGCTGAAGTTGGCTCTTCGGCAAGACTCAGGACAGGCGCTGAAACAAGGTGGGGTGAAAATCGAAACGCAAAGTATCGGCGGCACACCGTTGTTTCATGTGCTGGATATGAGCGGGCTGGAAGCGAAGGATCTGGACGGCGATTTTCTCGACAAGCTCGGTTTGCATCTTTATCAGCCGGTGGTATTACCCGTCATCGGCAGCGTGGCCGATAACAGCGTGGCACAACGCGCCGGTCTGCAACAGGGCGACCAGATTTTGCGTGTCAATGGCGTAACGACACCGCATTGGATGGACGTGGTGGAGGTGATACGCACGCATCCGGAGCAAACTATCCAGTTGGATATTCAGCGCGGCGCAGCGACATTGTCCATCACAGTCATTCCGCAAGCGGTTGCTGAATCTGGCAAGACAGTGGGCAAAATCGGCGCGGGGCCGAAAGTGGATGAGGCTGCATGGAAAGCGATGTTCACCGAGGTAAGTTATGCTCCGCTGGAAGCTTTGACGCAGTCGTTGCGCAAGACCTGGGAGACTTCGGTGATCAGCCTGCAGATGATGGGCAAGATGATCCTGGGTGAAGTGTCGATGAAAAATTTGAGCGGGCCAATCACGATTGCGGATTACGCCGGGCAATCTGCAAAAATGGGCATGGTGGCTTATATCAGCTTTCTGGCGTTGATCAGCATCAGCCTCGGCGTGTTGAATTTGTTGCCCATTCCGTTATTGGACGGCGGGCACTTGTTGTATTATGTCGTTGAATGGGTCAAGGGTAGCCCGGTCTCCGAACTGGCTTGGGAAATCGGCCAGAAGATAGGCATGGCGCTGCTCGGCACGCTGATGATCTTTGCTATATACAACGATATTAATCGCTTTGTTTCAGGCTAAAAAAGTGGCCCACAAATGATATTAAAAAAACTGGCAGGCATGATCTTCCTGCTCTGCATCTCGTCTGCCTGGGCAATCGAGCCATTCACCATCAAGGACATCCGCGTTGAAGGCATTCAGCGTACCGAAGCCGGGACGGTGTTCAGTTATCTGCCGGTCAAGGTCGGCGACACGATGAATAACGAACAGGCTGCAGCGGCGATCCATGCCTTGTACGCCACCGGTTTTTTTAAGGATGTGCGCCTGAAAGTGGAGCGCGGCGTGCTGGTTGTGCAGGTTCGGGAGCGGCCTTCGATTGCAAGTATTGAGATCAACGGTGCCAAGGATTTTCCCAAGGATCAGCTCAAGGAAAGCATGAAATTTGCAGGGCTGGCCGAGGCGCGCATTTTCGATAAAGGCGCGCTGGACAAAGCCACCCAGGAATTGAAACGTCAGTATGTCGCGCGCGGCAA
>JBDTPU010000337.1:0-12535 GCA_039932535.1 Gallionella sp.
CCACCAATCAGCCAGATAGCGATGCCGGCGTGATAAGGGATTTCCAGTATGAAATGCGCCAGCACCCAGCCCAGCAGCACCGCGCCCGCCGCCGCAAAAAGCCCGCTCAATAATCCCAGCACCGCAAATTCGTTCAAGTGTAAACGCCGTAAATAACGGCTGTCCGCACCCAGCGTGCGCAGTATCGCAGCTTCATGGATACGCTCGTCCTGTGTGGTGAGCAGCGCGGCATACAGCACTGCGAGGCCGCTCAACAATGTGAACAGGAACACCACGCTCATGGTTTGCGCGATCTGCGTGATGATATTGCGCACCTGCGCAATGACCGTGCCGGTATCGATGACCAGCAGATTGGGAAATTCCCGCGCCAGTTGATCTGCTACGCGAACTTTATCCGGCGGCAAATAAAAGCTGGTGATATAACTGGCCGAAAACTCCTGGAGCAGTTCGGGTGTAGCGATGACAAAGAAATTCACCCGCATGGAATCCCACTGCAATTTGCGCAGACTGGTGACGCGCGCAGTGAAGCGGCTCCCCGCCGCATCGTAAGTAAGCTGGTCGCCGAGATGGATGTCCAGTGTTTTGGCAATGCCTTCTTCGACAGAAAGTTGCCCCTGTGCGCCGCTACCGCTCGGCCACTGCCCTTGCACCAATTCATTCCAGCTCGGCATCTGTTCAGCCCAGGACAAATTGAATTCGCGTTCCACCAAGGCGCGGGCGCGCGGATCGGGATAACTGTCGCCATTGACAGGGCGATCATTAATCGCGATCAAGCGGGCGCGCACCATCGGTAATAATTGCGGTTTCGGTAATTGCTGGCGCACAAATAAATCCAGCACGGCCTGGCGTTGATCCGGCTGGATGTTCACCACGAAACGGTTCGGTGTATCCGGCGGCAACTTGCCCTGCCAGCTTTGCAATAAATCGCTGCGCACCAGCGTCAGCAACAGCAACGCCATGCCGCCCAGGCTGAAGGCTACAACTTGCAGCACACTGGCATTGCTGTGTCGCGCCAAATTGGTGAAGGTATGACGCATCTGGCTATATTTAAAACCCGGACTTGTTGGAACCGGCATCTTCGCCAATACACGCACAATGAACCACGCCAGCAAAGCAAACAGCAACAGGCCCGCGATCAATCCGCCCAACATTGCGAGACCCAGTTTAATCGAGCCGGCCTGCCATAAAAATAATCCCGCCAGCACCAGCACCGCCAGGCCGTATACCAAACCGCTGCTGGCCTCGGGCGCGCCCAGTTCGCGGCGCAATACGCGCAGCGGTGACACCTTGCGCAATTGCAGCAACGGCAAAAAGGCAAAACCTATCAGCAATGCAAAACCGCTTGCTGCCGCTTTGACTGCGGGCATTGCGCTAGGCGGCGGCAAATCCGCGCTGCGCATGGATTCGATGAAGGTAATCAAACCGGCCTGCGTGGCATAGCCCAAGGCACAACCGAAAAATACTGCGATCACGCCGAGCAATAAAAACTGGTATAGAAATAATTGCAACACCTGTCCCTGTTGCGCGCCGAGACAACGCATCACCGCTACGCTATCCAGATGACGCAGCACAAAACGCCGCGCTGCCAATGCTATTGCCGCACCTGCGAGTATCGCGGCAGTCAATGCAGCGAGTCCCAGAAAATGTTCAGCGCGCTCCAGTGCGCTGCGGATTTCCGGACGCGCATCGCGCACATCTTCCATTCGTTCATACCCATTGGCGTTGCCGGATAATTTGTTTTTCAGTTCTTCGCGCAACGCGCTGACTTGCGCGGCATCGCCCGCGATCATCAGACGATAGCTGATACGGCTGCCTTCCTGCTGCAAACCGGTTGCGGCAAGGTCTTGTGCATTCATCAACACACGCGGCGCAAAACTGGCGAAACTGATGGCCTGATCGATGTCGCGGACTATGCTTGCCGCCACGATGAAATGTTGCTTGCCGATGCTGATTTCCTCACCCGGTTTCACCTCGAGACGGCGCAACAACTTTTCATCTGCCCATATCGTGCCGGGTGCAGGAATGGCCAGTGCCGTGTGTTCGCGGCCATCATTGATTACGATCTTGCCGCGCAGCGGATAGCCGGGTTCGACCGCCTGAATCTCGCTCAGCAAAGATTGCTCGCGATGCAGCACCATGCTGGGGAAGGTCTGGCTCAATACGGTTTTCAATTCGCGTGCCTGCGCCATCGCACCATAGGATGACGGCAACGGTCGTGTGGAAGTGATGCGCAAATCCGCGCCGATCAAACTCTGCGCCTGTTGCTGCAAAGCCTGTCGCACACGATCAGCGAACAAGCCCACGGTGCTCAGACTACCCACTGCCAATACCAAAGCGAACAGCAGCACGCGCCACTCCCCGGCGCGCCAGTCGCGACGCAGCAGCTGGACAGATAGAGGAAGCAGGTTCATCGCAGGAATGTAGCAGGATTACGTCTTCGAGTTTTCAACCTTAAGTTTTCTGGTTAAGAACCCCGACAAAAATAACGCCAGCAAGGTGTAGGTCAAAAATAAATAATATCCCGGCTGCAGGGAAGTGCCATTGGTGGTCAGGATCACCACCTCCTGAGCGGCTGATTTTAATTTGCCGAACTGGCTGGTAATAATTCCATTAAATCCGATATAGGCCATAAAGATCGCGACCACCATCACATCTGCCATAGACCATTTGCCGGATTTCAATACAAAAAAATTGATCACGCGGTTTTCTCTTGCCTGACGATAATTGAAATAATAAACCAGTGACGAGGCCATTTTCAGCAGCGGGAATAAAATACTGAAAGTGATGAGCAGCATCCCAACCAATTTCATTTGAATATCCTTGTGGGTAATCATGATCCAGAATACATCCAGGATGCTTTTGCTTTGGAAATAAAGTATCTGGTTATCAAAATGGATGGAATGTCCCAATAAGAGAAAACTCATTTGTGAAATGGTCGCTTCCATATCAATGGTGGGCGTCGTTACGCCGGCGGCCAAAAGTATCAGAAGGGATAACATCAAAAACATATACTGGACGGGGGCCAGCGGCTGTTTGTTATATCCGGAAATGACAAAAAGAATAAGCGAGAGGGCAATCAATAGAATCGCTTCCTTGACGATCAATTCGTGCTTGACGGCAATCACCTCCTCAAGTTTGAGTTTTGCGCCTGCGATATCGCTGGAATTGGTTTTTTGAATAATCAGACCAAGCGAGGATGTATCCTGTAAATCATAAGTTTGATCAGAATATTGTTCGAGTTTTTTATTCAGCACGCCCTTTATTTGCCGCTTGGTTTTCGCCTTGGCTATTTCCTGCATAATGGCATCAGCATATTCAGGAATGCCTTTTTTAATGTCTTCCAGATTGATAAATGCATCTATGAAAGATTGCTTGAGCCGTCCTTTTGCCGAGCGGGCATTTGTTTCCCTGATTTTCTTATCGGCCTTATCAATAAATGTATTCAACAAAACTTCAACATGTTTACGAAATTTGCGCTGATTCAGCTTGGATAAATCCAGTTTACTGATTTCCTCGGTAAAAATTCCAGTGACCTGGCGCTTCCATTCGTCAATGCTGAGGAGGCCATATTTGACATGGTTGAGCTCAGCATAATCATTCTTGTTCTTTTGATTGGAGATCGAATTTACAATAATCTGCTGGCACAAAAAAACCGATACCGCAATAATTACCAAAGATAAAATTAGCTTAAGCCATTGCATAATAGTTCGACGCCCGGACATAGAGACCCCAAGTTCTGCGGACGAGCCCCCTTGTTTGAAAACTGCTGGCCATGTCGCCAGCTCTTTATTTGGCGTAGTGGATGCTTCCCCCACGCGGTATCCTGTCGCTGTATTCACCCAATCATCCCCCCCACGCTACCTGTGATCGGCAATCCCGCCCCGCTGATGTAACTTGAACACACTGCCAATGCTAAAAATACATAAGCCGGCAATATTTCCTCCGGTTGAGCCAGCCAATGCATGTCGGCGTCTTCAACGGAAGAGTTAATCATGTTTTTAAAAGGTTTATTCATTTTTTTGCCTCAACGAAATTGGTTTTTCAGTATTGAGGTGACGTGTGCGTTTTACTGTGCGCTTACACACATAGGGCGGGGGATAAAAAAGAAATATGGAACGGGGACACCTTATGATTCAACCCGTCCTCCCATCAAATGTAACTGCCTGCTGCAACGCCGCGCCAGCGCTTCGTCATGAGTAACGAGGATCAGCGTAGTGCCTTGCGCGCGGTTCAGTTCCAGCATCAGCTCAATGATCCGGCTGCCGGTGTCGGCATCGAGATTGCCGGTCGGTTCATCAGCAAACAATATCCTGGGCTGAATCACAAAGGCGCGCGCGATCGCGACGCGCTGCTGCTCGCCGCCGGAAAGATGTTTGGGCAGATGCGTCATGCGGTCTATCAGTCCCACGCGCGCCAATGCTTCCGTGGCGCGCTCGCGCGCATCCGGTGCGGCGTGCAGTTCCAGAGGCAGCATTACATTTTCCAGTGCATTGAGCGCGGGCAACAACTGGAACGACTGGAATACGAAACCTGCCAGCCGTCCGCGCAAACGCGCGCGACTGTCTTCGTCGAAAGAAAAAATATCCGTGTCGGCGAGATATACGGTGCCGCTGGTCGGCGTATCCAGCCCGGCCAGCAATCCCAATAAAGTAGATTTGCCGGAACCAGATGCGCCGAGTATTGCCAGACTGTCACCTGTCTCCACCGCAAAATTGACCTCATGCAAAATGACCAGCGGCTGCGCATCTGCGTCCAGTGAGGGACTTGCCACTTGCTTAGTTAGATTAATCGCCTGCACAATCGCTGCCATGAAAACTTTATCCTTAAAAATTATTCTGCTGATCGCCACCCTGTGGCTGCCACTCACCGCACATGCCGAAAAAAATATATTGATATTCGGCGATAGTCTATCAGCCGGATACGGCATCGCGATAGAAAAAGGTTGGGGCAATTTGTTGCAACAGGAATTGCAGCGCACGCAGTCCGGGTTCAGCGTCGTGAATGCCAGTGTCAGCGGCGAGACCGCGTTGGGGGGACGGCAGCGCATAGCCAGGATTTTGCAGCAATATCATCCGGCAATTGTGATCCTGGAGCTCGGCGCGAACGATGGGCTGCGCGGATTCCGCACCGCTGATACCGAAGCCAACCTGGGCGACATCATCGAACAGTTGCGGCGTTCGCACGCCCAGGTGCTGCTGGTCGGCATGAAGCTACCGCCGAATTACGGCGAACCTTATATTACGCAATTTGCCAATGTATATCCGCGCCTTGCAGAAAAACATCACGTCAAGTTGTTGCCATTCTTGCTGGAAGGTATGACAGCGGAACAATTCCAGGCCGACAACCTGCATCCCACTGCCGATGCCCAGCCACGCATCCTGCGCACCGTGCTGCAGTCACTCAAGCCGATGCTGCGCTAATGTCCAACCGTCTTGCACAAGAAACCAGTCCTTATTTGCAGCAACACGCTGACAATCCGGTGGACTGGTATGCGTGGAATTCCGCCACGTTGCGTCTCGCGCGCGAACAGGACAAACCGATCCTGCTCTCAATCGGTTATTCGGCCTGTCACTGGTGCCATGTGATGGCACACGAATCGTTCGAGGACGCGGAAGTCGCCGCCGTGATGAACAAACATTTCATCAACATCAAAGTGGATCGCGAAGAACGCCCCGACCTCGACCAGATTTATCAGACCTCGCATCACCTGCTGACACAGCGCAACGGCGGCTGGCCGCTGACGATGTTCCTCAGCCCGGACGGCACACCATTTTTCGGCGGCACTTATTTTCCGAAACAGGCGCGCTACAACCTGCCCGCTTTTCCCGACCTGCTGAAACGCGTGGCACAAGTGTATGCGGAAAATCGCGCAGAACTTGCCGAACAAGGCCAGCATCTGATCGCGGCTCTGGCCGAAAACTTGCCCCGCCGGAGTGACGCCGAGGTATCGCTAAATGAGAAGCCGCTTGCGCTGGCGGTGAAGCAGCACAGCGCAAATTTCGACAGCGCGCAGGGCGGCTTCGGCGGCGCGCCAAAATTTTTGCATCCGGCGGAACTCGACCTGCTGCTGCGTCGCGGTCATGCAAGCAGCGATCAGCAAGCATTGCATATCGTGCATTACACGCTGCAACAAATGGCACACGGCGGATTATATGACCAGCTCGGCGGCGGCTTCTGCCGCTACAGTGTGGACGAGCGCTGGGACATTCCGCACTTCGAAAAAATGCTTTATGACAATGGCCTGCTGCTCGGCCTGTATTGCGACGCGTGGCAGAGCAGCGGCGATCCGCTGTTTGCGGGAGTCGTCGAACAGACCGCCGCCTGGGTGCTGCGCGAAATGCAATCCCCTGAAGACGGATACTATTCCTCGCTGGATGCCGACTCGGAGCATGAAGAAGGAAAATTCTATGTGTGGCAGCGCGACGAAATTCGCACGCTGCTGAGTGCCGATGAATATGCGCTGATCGCAGCCTATTACGGCTTGGACAAAGTGGCCAATTTCGAAAACCATGCATGGAACCTGCGCATCAGTGCGCCGCTGACAGAGATCGCACAGCAGCTTGATCTTTCAGCCGAGCAGGCCATAGCGCTGCTGGGCAGCGCACAGAAAAAATTATTTACCGCGCGCGAACAACGTATCCGTCCCGGACGCGATGAAAAAATTCTCGGCGCATGGAACGGCTTGATGATCACCGGCATGGCACGTGCTGCGCGGGTGTTCGACAAATCAGACTGGCTGCATTCGGCGCAACTGGCGATGGATTTTGTGCGCAACACCTTGTGGCGCGATGGTCAATTATTGGCGACCTGTAAAGATGGCAAAGCGCATCTGAATGCTTATCTGGACGACCATGCTTTTTTGCTGAATGCTACGCTGGAATTATTGCAAACCGAGTTTCGCAGCGTTGATCTGGCCTTTGCGGTGCAACTTGCCGATGCGTTGCTGGCGCGCTTTGAGGATAAGCAAGACGGCGGATTTTTCTTCACCAGCCATGACCACGAAGTGTTGATCCAGCGTAATAAAATCGGGCAGGACAATGCCACGCCGGCGGGCAACGGCATTGCCGCACACGCCTTGCTGCGCTTGGGCTTACTCACCGGACACGCTGCCTATGCGCAAGCTGCGGAACGTTGCCTGCAATTATTTTTTCCGGCAATGCAACACGCCGCTGCTTATCACAGCAGCTTGTGCACGGCACTCGCGGAATATTTGCAACCGTCTTCTGTGCTGGTATTGCGTGGGAAAATTGCTGAAACCAGTGCGTGGCAAAACGCATTTCGCTCACGCTATTTGCCTAACCTGATGACGGTGATACTGGCGGATGATGTGGCTGGTTTACCCGACCTGCTCGACAAGCCGCGTGGTGAAAAAACCACCGCATGGTTATGTCACGGCGCGCAATGCCTGCCGCCAATTACCCGGCTTGAAGCGTTGCTCAAACAGTTAGCGTGACAAAAATTATTGGGGCTTTTTCCGTTCTGGCAGCGTCAACGCAAACACACCCAACGCTACCGCAAACCATAACGTCGCCAGCCGGATCAGTACGGTCGCGGCGACCGCATGCGGTTGCGCGACATTATTCACGATCAGCAAGGTGACCATGGTGGCCTCTGTCCCGCCAAGGCCGCCGGGAAGAAAACTCAGCGCGCCGACCAGCATGGAAAATGCATAAATGAATAGCGCGGTCGGCAATGACAAGTCGCTGCCGAGAACATGCATGATGTAGTAGAAAGCCACACCCTCCGCGCCCCACGCTACCAGCCCGAGAGCAATGCCATATAACAATATGGGCAAACGAAAGCAGCGCCCGGAATGCAGCACGATTTCAATCGCTGAAGTAAGGTAATGCGCCGCGCGCGCAGGCAGCTTGTTTTGCGCGATGACCTTGAGCGCTTGCAGCCATCTGGTTTGCTGGAGGACGAGTAGTATGGCCACGATCAACACGGCCAGAATCGCCACTGGCAGCTTGGCCGGCGGATACGTCCACAGTCCAATAGATACCAGCAACAGCATGCTGATGAGATTGGAAAATTGCTCCGAAAAAAATGCCGCCAAGCTTTCCGGATAAGAGATGCCATGGTGTTTAAGAAACAAGCTGCGGATCGCTTCGCCCGCCTTGCCGGGCAGTATGGTCATGCCGAATCCTGCGATATAAATGCGCAGGCTTTCCGGGGTATGGACACGATGCCCAAGCAATGCGAGAAATTTCTGCCAGCGCACAAAGCGCAATCCATAGTTGACCAGCGAAAGTGTCAGCGCAAGGGCGGTGCCGACAAAGCCCACCCTGGCCATCGCCGCGACCACTTCCTGCCAGCCGCCCCAGATGGAAAACACCAGGTAACCGGCTGCGCTCAGCAGCACAATCAGCAGCAGCGCGCGGAACCGCCAGCCAGATAAAACACTATGAGTCATAATTTATCGATGTAAAAAAACAGTCCACGAAAAACACGAAAGGCACGAAATAAAACTATTGGTTCAAGTACAAAAACTCACCGCGATGGCTTTCATTTTTGCGTGTAACTTTGAATTATTGCGGGCGTATATTCAGCGGCGATACACTGTTTGGCCTTTTTCGTGCCTTTCGTGTTTTTCGTGGACAAATAGTCGTCTAAAATTCAGGCAATCAGCAATATGGTTGCTATCAGCCACGCGCCGACCGCAATGAATAAATGCGGGTCACGCACCAGATCGTGGGAGGGATCGCCGCCGCGGCTCTGGTGATGCAGCAGATAGATGTAACGGAATACACCGTACATCACGAACGGCACGGTGTAGATCAGGTTGGCCGTGCCGTGGATGCGTATGGTGTCGGGATTCATGGTGTACAGGCTATAGCTCATGATCAGCCCGGCGGCGGTAATGCCTATCATCTTGTCCAGCAGCACCGGACTGTAATGTTCCAGCACTTTGCGATGCGCGGTTTTATCATCGGTCAGCGCGATGATTTCTGCGCGGCGTTTGGTAAAACCAAGAAACAGCGTCACCATCAGGCCACACAGCAGCAGCCACTGCGAAGGTGGAATGCCCACTCCGAGCGTACCGGCGAGTATGCGCAACATGAAGCCGGTGGCAATCATAAACACGTCCAGAATCACCACGTGTTTAAAGCGAAGCGAGTACGCAATATTCATCAACGCATATCCGAACATGATCATCAGCACTGTTCGCCCAGCGAAATAGGCGAGACTAAAACCCAGCGTGCCCAAGAGTGCTGCAAGCAGAAAGGCGGCAGAAATGGATACCGACCCGGAAGCCAATGGCCGACGGCATTTTTTGGGATGATGTTTATCCTGTTCCAGATCAACGATGTCGTTGAGCGTGTAGATCGCGCTGGATATCAGGCAAAATGCGATGAAGACCATCATTACTTGCTCAACCAGATGCGGATCATGCCAGGCGTGTCCGAACAACAGGCCGGTAAACACGAAGGTATTTTTCACCCACTGGTAGGGGCGCATCAGGCGCAATAGCTCAAATAAATTTTTCATTTTACGGGATGGTTATAGAACAAAATATTTTCGTCATTCATTCGTGATTCATTGCGCTTTCTTCTTTGGGTGCGCGGCGGCTGCAATCAGCCTCTGCATGTGCTGCTTCCTCGACTCGACCGGTCAGCTTGTACACTACTGAGAGCAGGCAATACGCCCGCAAGTCCGGTGGAGACTGCTCCAATGCGGTACGTAACGGGGTTTCCGCTTCGGCAGCATGCCCATTTTCCAGCAAGGCAAGACCCAAATTCTTGAAGGCTGTCCCACGCACGGATTCCGGGAGGCGTTGCGACTCAACTGCAGCACGCAAATTGGCTTCTGCGGCTTCATAATGTGTACCCAACAACCATAATCCGGCGTTGTAGCGCACCGACACATTGTCTGGAAAACGTTCAGCCAGAAACTCCCATTCATTTTTGAGTAATTGTTGCCTTGCTTTCCAGAAGAAAATTATGGTCAAGTTCCACTTGGATAGAGCAGGCGGTTGCTTATGGGCAAGCCCAAATTCCCAGAGCAGCGTCATTGCTTCCTGGGGCTTGCCGGTAGATACGGCGACATGCACGGCATAGTCCACTTTGATCCCTTCGATCATAATATCCCGGAACTCGGGAACGGGGATGCTGTTAGCCGTCTCATTCGCTTCGCGATACAAGCCTTGTGGCAACTGGACAGAAATGATTTTATACATGGCAGGTATATAGTATCCGGGGTAGGCGCGCAAATCGGTGCCTACCATAGCATCGAAACTGCGCCAGTCACGTGTCCGTTCTGTGGTTTGGAAGCTCCATGACAACGCCAATACGAGCAATAAAATCGCGCGTGGCATGGGTTTCAAACGCCACGCCAGCGCGACAATCAACAACAGTACCGGCCACATTGCGAGCGCCAGCCAACGGTCTGAAACGAGCGAAGGCGGCGCATAGGGAATCAGTTGAATACTGGGTGTGCAAAGCAACAAAAAAGCGACTATCGCAAATCCCTCCAGCGATAGTCGCTTGCGCAGCATCACTACCATACTGACCACAGCTGCCGCCAACAAAACCGCCGCTCCGAGAACCACCATGACAGGCAGGTACGGATCCTCTAATACCGGATAAAAGAAGTGACGGCTTTCCGGACTGACGGCAAGACGGGCCAGCCACCCCAGCACAGCTAATGATCGGGTGACCGCTTCGACACCAAAATAAAATGGAACCCTTTGTGTGGTAATCGCCGCGAAAATCATGGCGATGCACGCTGCCAGAAGTAAGCTGGCGAGAGGCCATAACAGCAGGAAATGGCGCCTGTTTTGCGTTGGAATATCGCGCCAGAACATTATCCAAAGTATAGAAATGACTGGTGCCACAGCAACAGCTGATGCTTTTGAGAGCATCGCCGCCAGCAACGCAACCAAGGTTGCTGTCGCATATGGCACAGAAAGCCCTCGCTCCCGTCTGGCACACATGGCAAGCCATAGCGCAAGCAGCGAGAACAGGGTTGAAAGCACGTCTTTACGACCGGCGATCCACACTACCGCTTCGGTGTGCGAAGGATGCAGCGCAAACAATGCGGTGACGACCGCCGCCGCCCAAGGCGCACCAGCGGCATCCGCCGGACGGAAATATCGCCATAAGCCCAGCGTAGTGGCATAGACCAGCGGCAGGCAAAGCAGATACAGAATGATGTTATGGATGCGGAACGCCGCCGGGTTCAGGCCGAACAGCGTAATGTCAATCCAGTAAGAAAGCTCGCGCAACGGAAGGAACTCAAAAGCTGTGTTGTATGGCTCGGTAAAGAGGCGCCACAGTTCGGACAGGTGCAGCTCGGCTAGTTTAGTATTCTGAGGGATGTACTTTATATCGTCATAAATAAACGGGTAGTCAAGTGCCTGCAGATAAGCGGCAACGGCGACAATCGCGCCGAGCAGTACAGCTGCGAAAGGCGCAAGTTGGCGTATGCGGCGAGGTGAGGCAAGCAGATTCATTATGTTTGGTTTCACCGCGCAGTTTCTTCGTTTGATGCGCGGCGGCTGCAATCAGCCTCTGCACGTGCTGCTTCCTCGATTCGACCAGTTCGCTGATATACATCCCCAAGCGAACAATATGCCCGAAAGTCTGGGGGCGACTGCTGCAACGCAGCGAGTAACGCAACCTCTGCTGCGGCAATATCCCCGCCGCCCATCAGTGCAAGGCCAAGATTCTTGTAAGCTGTCCCGCGCGCGGCTTCCGGAAGAAATCGGAATTCGGCAGCAGCACTCAAATGAACGATAGCGTCTTTATATCTGTGAGCCTTCATCATCCATAGCCCGGCGTTGTAACGTACCGGCGCCGCATCAGGAAATTGTTTGGCCAGAAACTCCCATTCATTGATAAGTTCAAATTCTATAGTTGACCAAAAATTCTTCATGGCTGGATTCCACCTGGTTTGCTCGGGCGGTTTAATGTCTTGTTCCAGTTTCCCGAGTAGTCTCATGGCCTCATGGGGATTGCCGGTGACCACAGCAATGTCGCGCACGGCATAATCGGCCCTGATCAACTCAACCATGATATCCCGTGCAGCCGGGTCTGAAATATTCTCCGCCGTCTTGAGTGCTTTGTTGCGTAATCCACTTTTCAACTGCACATACATAATTTTATGTGCAGCGGGTAAATAATATCCGGGATAAGCGCGAATGTCGGCATCTATCAGCGCTTCCAAACTGCGCCAGTCATGTGGCCGCTCCATAGTTTGAAAAATCCATGGCAGCGCAATCATCAGCATTACAACTGTGCGGGGCAGCGGTTTCAAACGCCATGCCAGCGCGACGATCAACAGCCCGATCGGCCATACTGCAAGCGCCAGCCAGCGGTCTGAAACAAGCGAAGGCAGTTGGTAAGGAATAAGCTGAATACTCGGTATACAGAGCAGCAGAAAAGTGATTATCGCAAATCCTTCCAGTGAGAGTCGCTTGCGCAAAATTCCTATTCCACTGGCTGCCGCTGCTGCCAACAAAACCCCCATGCCGAGAACGATCATGACAGGCAGGTACGGATCCTCTAATACCGGATAAAAGAAGTGACGGCTTTCC
>JBDTPU010000338.1:0-14855 GCA_039932535.1 Gallionella sp.
CTTTGCGATAATTAGTTTCCAGGCTTTTGATCACAACCTGGTATTGCCCGACCAGTTCATCCACTAACAACGCAATTTTTTTACCCTCCGCTTCCAGCAACACCAGAATTCCTTCCGCCGGATTGGTAATTTTAGGTTCGATGTTGAACAGTTTATGCAGCGCGATCAAAGGCAGATATTCGCCGCGCACATGTACCACCGCTCCTTGCCCGCTGATTTCCTTGATATCGCCGGGGTTGGGCTGCAAGGATTCACTAATGAAACCCAGCGGCACGAGGTAGATCTGATTTCCCACAGCGATAGAGAGCCCATCCAGAATAGCCAGTGTCAATGGCAAACGGATGATCATGCTGCTGCCTTGTCCCAGCACAGAGTTGATTTCAATGCGTCCGCTGATGCTCTCGATATTTCTCTTGACTACATCCATGCCGACGCCACGTCCGGAAACATCCGTGACTACAGCAGCAGTAGAAAATCCGGGGGCGAAAATCATTTGCCAGACTTCCGCATCGCTCATGCTGTCGCTAACCGGCATATTTTTTTCGCGGGCTTTGGCAAGTATCCGCTCACGATTCAGTCCTGCACCATCGTCCGATACTTCGATAATGATACTGCCGCCCTGGTGCGCAGCCCGCAAGGTAATGGTGCCTTGCGGGTCTTTACCCTGAGCGGTTCGTTCAGCGGGTAATTCGATGCCATGATCCAGGCTGTTGCGCACCAGGTGGGTGATGGGATCACTGATTTTTTCGATCAATCCTTTGTCCAGCTCGGTCCCCTCACCGATGATTTTGAGCTGCACCTTCTTGTTGAGTTTGATGGCACTGTCGCGCACCACCCGCTGAAAGCGGCTGAACACCAGGCTGATCGGCATCATGCGCACTGACATCACAGACTCTTGCAGATCGCGGGTATTGCGTTCGAGTTGCGCCAACCCGGAGACCAGACGTTCCTGCAATACCGGATCTACCGTGGAGACAGTTTCTGTCAGCATGGCCTGGGTAATCACCAGCTCGCCGACCAGATTTACCAGATTGTCCACTTTGCCCACGCTGACGCGAATCGAGTTTTCGGCGCCATTTGCGGGGGCACCTCTATCCGTTGCGCGACGTCCCGGAATATCGTCTTTCCGTGCATTTAATACCGGCCCGGGTGCAGACGCCTGATTATCAACTTCCCCGAAGAATCCGTAGCCTTGCGCATTTTCGACTCCTGATTTAATTAGCTCAGGCTCTTCAAAAAAACCATAGCCCTGCGCGCCCTCTACTACGGACCTAATTGTTTCGGGCTGTTCGAACAAACCATAACCTTGCGCGTTGTCGACTCCTGATTTGATTTCTTCAAGCTCAGTGAAAAAACCATAATCTTGCTTGACCTCAGCAGGAGAATTGCCACTCAGCTCGGTAATGGTCAGTTGCTGCGGGTCGAGAAAGAATGAAAACATTTCGCGCAAGACTGCTTCAGTGGTGTGGGCAGTAAGCGACAGCGTTACGGTTTCGGCGGTTATCTGTTGATGATTGATCTTGCCAAGATTGCTCAGCTCTTCCAGAAGATTTTTGAGATGGGTTTCGCTGGGAAATGCGGCGGCTGCATTATCGAACTGAATGTCAAAAGTATGCTGATCAACTACCGGGGAGCGCGTGTCGGGTGGCGGTGACAATTCTGTGCCGGGGTTCACAGCGGGTAAGTCCGGCTTTGACGCCTCTACATGAAGCGGCGACCCTTCCGCAGTCAATTTTTCCAGCTTGGCGCAAATTGCTATGGATGCCGATTCATCGGCAATGCTGCCATTTTGATGGGCTTCCAACAAGCTGTGCAGCACATCGCCCGCTTGCAGGAATACATCCACCATATCGCGCGTAAGCTTGATTTCATTCTTGCGCACGCGATCCAGCAGGGTCTCCAGAACATGGGTCACTTTGGCCAAGTCGGTAAACCCGAAAGTACCGCTGCCTCCTTTGATCGAATGAGCTGCGCGAAAGATGGCGTTTAACTGGTCTGCGTCAATAGCATCCAGATCAAGTGCGACCAACAGGGTTTCTATACTTGCGAGATGTTCTGCGGTTTCATCAAAGAACACCTGATAAAACTGGCTCATGTCAATGGACATTGGCTTTCCCTGAAGTTTAGGGTTTGGGAAATTCTGGCTGCGTCAATTTACGGATACAAGCAACGCTAACCAATCACTTTTTTGACGACTTCCAGTAATTTGTGCGGATCGAAAGGTTTGACCAGCCACCCGCTGGCGCCTGCCGCCTTGCCTTGCATTTTCATCGCGTCGCTGGATTCGGTGGTCAACATCAGAATGGGCGTGGCCGCGAATGGCGCCAGGCCGCGCAACGTTTTAATTAAAGTCAGTCCGTCCATGTTGGGCATGTTCTGGTCAGTCAGCACCAGATTAATTACATGGGCATTGGCATTCGCCTTGGCCAGCCCCTCTACGCCGTCGGCCGCTTCAATCACGGTATAGCCGGCGGATTTAAGGGTGAAAGCCACCATTTGTCGGATGGAGGTAGAATCATCAACAGCTAAAATAGTTTTGGCCATTTTTCCCGCTCAGTTTTAAATGGTTAAAGGTAATTGCAGATTGCCGCGCCAGATTGCATTAATTACCCAAAAAATGCAATTGACCACTTCTGTTTCCGTAAGCCATGGAAGCGCTGATTTATTCCGTTCATGGTTCGACAGGCTCATCACGAACGGAATAAATCAGCGCCTCCTTAGAACAATTCAATATCTCCTGTGCCAAAATCCTTTTGCGCAACCGGGTTGGCTTTTTGTTTATTCAGTGACACCACATGTTTGTCCAGCAAGCGGTTATAGGCGGCGATTTGCGCCAGATATTCACCCTGATTCGGGCTGCCCGCGCCCTTGCCCATTTCGTTGGCGACTTCCTGCAATGCGGTCATGCGCAATCTGGCATGCTCGATCAACTGAGAACTCATGTCCTGAAATTGCAGGGTAGAGATCACCACCAGCACGTTCTGCTCAACATTTGTGCTGATCAGATTCAGCTCGATGGCATTATTGGCGACCGCTTCGTTAAATGCGGCGAACTCCGCCATGATGGTTCGCACATGCTGATTGGATTCCATCGCGACAGCCCTGTTGTCTGGCGTCATGTTGCTGATGGCTTCCTCTGCGACAGCCAGCGAATTGCTGACCTTGTCGACGACCTCGCGGATTTGTTTACTGAAATCGTTGGTATGCTCAGACAGATCGCGTACTCCGTCGGATATCACAATAAAATTGCTGACCAGTTTACCTATCGCATCGCTGAGTATGGCCTGGGTATTACCCAGCTCGGTATGCGCCGAGTTAAGCTGGTCGGCTATTTCGTGACCCAGTTGCACATGGAAAGCGCTGCTTTCCTGTAGCGAAGAATCTGCGGTTTTTTTGCTGTCATTAGCCTGTTTGAGCAAATAACCCAGGCAAACCACCAGAACCAAAAACAGGAACACATCGCCCAGCAGGTATTTCATATTGTTGAAGTACAACAGGGCATCGCCCCCCAGTAAAATGCCGCCGCAAATCAATGCGCCTATCAAGGCAACGCGTGAATAATTTTTCATGATTTGTGAACCTCTGAATTCCACTCGAACTTCAATTCAATTACAGGAAAATCTACCGTGCACTGCGGGCGGATATTACCCAGTTTAAGATAGAACCACAATGACCGAATTGAACAGATAATTGAACCGCGATCAAACAGGCGCAGTTGCTTCATGAGTAAAATCCGCTTGCAGCGCGTTATGGACGTGCTTGAGCAAATCGGCATCCGTATAAGGTTTGGTCAAATAGACATCCACCCCGGCGCGCATCGCCTGCGCGCGGTGTTTATCCGTCGAGCGCGAGGTGATCATGATGATGGGCAAATGTCGCGTGGTCTCTTCCATGCGCAGATGTTGGGCTAGCTCCATCCCGTTCATATTCGGCATTTCCATGTCGGTGCAGACCAGATGCGGCTGGAAGGATTCCAGCGCACGAATCGCTTCCATCCCGTCGCCCGCGCCCCTGACTTCATAGGCGGCATCCTGAAGAAGTTGCATCAACCCTTTGCGCACCGAAAGGGAGTCATCCACGACCAGTACCCGGCGTGCCTGAAGACGCGCGGCAGCAGCCAGATCGGCAGCAGCAGCGGTCACCGCAATCGGTGCAGCCAGTAATTCCGGCAGGTTAAGTAACGGCACCAGCGTGCCGTCGCCCATGATGGTTACGCCGGAAATGCCATGCACATGAGGCAGGTATTTCCCCATGTTTTTTACCAGTACACTACGGCTGTCAATGAGCTTGTCCATCAGCAAAGCCACTATGCCGTCCAGGGTGCGAACCAGCACCTTCGGCATCGCGGAAAAAAGCGCCGCATTCGATGGCGATGGATAGCCGGTCAGCGAGGTCAGATGACGCAGCGGAAAACTTTCATCACGGATGATGAACTGCCAGCCGCCTGCGCCTGACACATCCAGCTCGTCGGCGGGCATCTGTTTTACCTGGCCGAGCCCGCCAGGAAACGCTTCCTTGATATAGTGTATGGGGAGGGCAAAAATTTGTTTTGCCGCTTCCACCAGCAAGACATGCTGGGTCACCAGAGAAGCCTGGAAGCGCAGCACAACTTCGCAGCCCTGTCCGGGCTCGGAGCTGAGTTCGACGGTTCCTTTGATATTCGCCAGGCGCGTGGCCACCACATCCATTCCCACTCCCCGCCCGGAAATTTCGCTGACTTGATCGCGCGTGGAAAAGCCGGGTAATAATACCAGGCGAGCCAGCTCGGCCTGGGTCAATTGCTGGTCGGCGCGGATCAGTTCCCGCTCTATCGCCTTGGCGCGGATACGCTCGTAATCGAGACCTTTGCCATCATCGCGTATGGTGACAACGATCCCCAATCCCTGCCGCGAAAAATCAAGATTGATAATCCCTGCGATCGGCTTGCCCGCAGCGACTCGATCTTCAGGAAGTTCGATGCCGTGGTCGACCGCATTGCGCAATAAATGCAGCAACGGGTCGGCGAGCTTGTTGAGCACATCTCCGTCCACCTGAATCTCGCCGCCGCTGATCACCAGCTCGGTCTGTTTGCCGGTTTGCTGGCAAGTCTGGCGCACATTGCGCAGCAGGCGCGCAGTCAGCACACTGACCGGCGCCAGGCGTGTCGCCACGACCTGATATTGAAGTTCTTTGTTAAGATTGGCGTGTTGAGCCACTTCAGTACGCAAATTGCTCACGCCCGCTTCAAGGGTTTCGGTCATTTCACGCGCATCGGCGGTCACCTCCACGAGTGAGCGAGTCGCGCCGTGCAACTCGTTATAACGATCCAGTTCCAGCGGATCGAAAGACTCATCGCCGGTAGTTGCAGGCGTAAGCGACATGCCGCGCAGCATCACCAGCTTTTCGATATCAATAACGCGCTGCCGCACGACGAGATTATGAGTGAGTAATGCCTTGGTGCGCGCGTTCACATTGGCCACCTGCGATTCAAGCTGCACGATCTTGGTGGTCATTTCACCGACCAGACGAAATATTTCATCCACCGTATTGACCGGGACACGCAACGTTGCCTGTGCCTCGACTTCTGAAGCTGGAACAGTCGGGGCTTGTGATCGGGCAGCGTCAGCAGAGCCGGGCGCAACCTCCGCATTCGCGTCATCGGTCATGCTGGCAATTTCGCCCGATTTGACCTTGTTGGCCCAGGCGACAATATCATTCAATACCTCGAACGCATTCTCCGGCGCACTCTCATCACCGCGCAAGTAGCCCACCATTTGCGCAAGACAATCGCTCGCCGCTACCAGAGATCGTCCCAATGCACGTGGCGGTTTTAGCGGATTTTTCTCGAAGTATTCGAGCACATCTTCGGTATGGTGACCGAGTGTGGCGATGCCGCGGATGCCGACAATATTGGCCGAGCCCTTGAACGAATGCGCGATGCGCTTGGCACTGCGCAAGTCATCCGTATCCGCATGACCCGCAGCAATTTTGGAGGTGAGTGCGGAAAATTGCTCGACGTTGCCCGGCGCTTCGTCTATGAATGCATGGTAGACATCGCGATCGGCATTCTCCGGCACAGCCAGCGATATATCCTCGATACTCACACTGACTGGGGCATCGACGCGGGCGAGCTGCGCCATCAATTCTTCAGGCACAATCAGGGGAGCAGTCAACGATTCGATCAGCGCGATGCTGGCGTTTTCATCGAACGGCTGCGCGAAGGAAGGGCTGGTCAGATATTCGGCGAGCGCCATCGAGGCATCGAAGTCGGCTGGCTGCTGCAAATATTGGTCCACCAGCGGTGGCCAAGCGGCAAGATGCCGGGACGCTTGCGCACGGGCGTCACCTTCCAGAAAAATGATACCGGGTAAAATTCCATTAAGCGCGGCGCACCAGGCGCTCAAACCGGTCATGCCTATCATCTCGGCGGTCTGGCCGATACGCTCCAGCTGGGTGGCATAATCTTCCAGCGCTTCCATCAACAGCGGATCATCTCCTGCCGCCGTGGCCATTGTGCCGACCCACCGCTCGAAGTCAGGAGCGGCCTGCGCAAGTTCCTTGCGCATTTCGGAAAAGAATGGCGTGAGCGCTTCTATAGACATAAGGGCACCCCTAGAAATCCAAATTTCGTCGCGATACTGCGTTGCTCACAAAAAATTTCTCCTTACATATCATCATATGCTGCGTCCAAATTTTTTGGTTCGCGCCTTGTCTCGCTTAGAACTTTGAATTTCTAGGGGTACCCTTAACAATTTTTATGCGTTCTTCCGCTCATCGATTCAGCGGATCATAAATTTGTGTTCGTTCACTATCAGGGGTCGGCGCACTTGCTACTGTCTGCGGCAACTTGAATACCGAAATCGCGCCGACCAGTTTTTGCGAAGCGGACACCAGACTGGCGGCGCTTTGATTTTGCGCGACCAGTTGCTCGGCGGTCTTTTTGGTGAATTGCGCGATCTCATCCGCAGCCGCGCGCAACACCACGGCAATTTTGGTTTGCTCGGCAGAGCTGGTCGCAATCGTGGCAACCAGCCGCACCAGCCGCGCGGTGGCTTCATGGGTTTCGCTCATGCGCTCGCCTGCGCTGTGCGCCAAGTCGGACTCTTTGACCACTTGCTCGATGGTCTTGTTTACCGTGGCGATGGTGTCGTTGGTTTCCACTTGAATATTCTGCACCAGGTTGGCGATCTGACCGGTCGCTTGGCGGGAATTTTCCGCAAGGCGCTGCACTTCTTCCGCGACCACTGCAAAGCCGCGTCCCGCTTCGCCGGCCATCGCCGCCTGCATCGCGGCATTCAGTGACAACACATGAGTGCGCTCGGAAATAGTATTGATCAAATTGACGATCTGGGAAATTTCCTGGGAGCGTTCACCGAGACGCTTGATGCGTTTTTCCATTTCTGAAATCGTTTCGCGGATTGCATTCATACCAACCAGGGTGGCCTGCACGGTCTGCATCGCGCTTTCCGTAGACTTGGTGGCTTCCGCTGCGGCGCGGTTGGAATCGCGGGCAAATATCGCCACTTCGCCAATCGAGGCCATCGCGGTTTCAAGATTGGAAATCAATCGCACCACGATGACGTCTTCCTGTTTCGCCATTTCATTCACCACATCCGATTGTTGCTTCATGCGTTCCGATGCATCTTCCACGACACCGGCCACTTTTGTGACATGATGCAACACCGTCGCCGTGACATCGGTCAACTGGTTAATCGCGTCACCCAGGGTGCCGATGATGTCTTCGGTTACCGGTGCGCGCACCGTCAGGTCTTTTTCCGATAAAGCGCCCATCGCGGCAAACAGCCCGATCACGGAATTGTTGATACGCTCATTTTCACTTGCGGTCGCTTTCAGCGCCGCAATACGATCATCAATCAGTTTGTCGAATGCGCGGCCCAAGGCGCCGATCTCGTCCCGGGTGTGGAGATTCACCCGCACATCGTAATGACCCGCCTCGACTTTACTGATGGCCTGCCTTAACTGACTCAGCGGATTCATGATGCGCCGATAAAGGTTATACGCGAGCAGCAACAAAATAATCATTGCTGCAATCAGCACCACGAGGAGTGTATTACCTATGTTTTGTGCAGTGGTGTTGGCAGTTTTGCGCGACTCCGCCATCTCGCCGGCCAGCAGCGTATTCACTGCGATCTGGTCGGCTTTCAACTTTTTGTATGCTTCATTGAACACGCCGAACTGTGCTTCAGCGCCTGCGTTATCCGCTTGGGCCAGCGCGGCGATATTCTGCGCCGCACTTGCGTAAGCATCTGCATCGGCGTTAACAGTTGCAACCGCCTGCCGGGTTTTTTCTGTCAGCCTATTATTGGCGGCATTGCCGGTCACGCCCTTGAGATGATCGTTCAGGTCATTGGCCGCTTCTTTGTAAGCCACTGCATCGCTGCTCCTGGCCGTACGCAGGATTTGCAGTACATCGGCGCGTACCACATCTTGCGCCATGCTCTGCTGCATGGAGGTGTTGAGCGCCTCTGATTTTCCCTGCGTCTGCCCAATGACATTCGCGAGTTCCGCGTTACTGTAATAAGCGAACCCGCCCACCAGCACGATGAGCAACAGCATTAGAAAACTGAAGCCAATCAACTTGGCGCGTATGGTTACAAACATAACGTTCTCCTGAAATACCGATCAGCGCTGCTGCGAAATTCTTCGCGGCACTCCAATCGGACGCATTGTCGAGCTAAATATTGAAAATAGTAATATTATTAAACCGACGCTGGTTTAACATGAAACACCGCATTAAAAAGCTTCTCCGTATCAAGGTCGATCCAGACATCGTGCCCGGCTCCTTTGGTTCCATCGCGATAGGCTGTCTTGGCGTAATCTGCAATCGGATGCGTGATCTGGGCAAGGCTCACTTCGTCATCCTGAACAAATTTCTTGCGTTCGGGCAAGCTATCGATGACCAGACCGACCGCTTCATCTCCCCGGCCACATACCAACAGCCACAGACTTTTAGGGCGATTGAGCGATGTACCGAACAACACCGGCAGATCCATTACCGGCACTACACGCCCGTGGCGATTGGCGAGTCCTTTGATAGCCACAGGCGTCCCAGGCAAGCGAAATAAAGGCGGCATCTCCAGTACCTCGCTTGTCGCGTTCAGATGCACCAGCAATCTGAGTTCACCAATGCAAAATCCGCGCCGCTGAATGTAGCGGGCAGCATCAGCTTCGATCAATAGACGGGCTGCGATTTCGGCATCAATCTGCGCTTTGATGGCGTCAATGTCGATTTTCCGGGAAGGTGCCATCTGCGGCATGCGTTATGGAATCAGGTGTCTGAAGTGAAAAAATCGGCGGGTGATGTGTCAACACGCAGCGCTTTGCATATATGCATTATTCCGCTCCTTAGAATAGTGTATTTCAAAATTTCCTGATTTCTTCCAGTATCGCCTGCTCATTGATGGGTTTGGGCACAAAGCCTTTGGCACCCTGCATTTTCGCCCAGGCCTGATCGGCTTTCTGGCTTTTGCTGGAGACAAAAACAACCGGTATATCTTTCGTCGCCGGGTCTTTCTGCAATTCACGCATCACCGCAAAACCATCCATGCCCAACATGATAATGTCGAGAAAAATCAGATCAGGCATTTCCGATTTTGCGCGCCGGATGGCGTCTTTGCCATTGGTCGCAGAAATAAAATCCAGATTTGCGCCTGACACGATTTTTTCAAACAGCAGAAGCTCAGCGGTCGAGTCATCCACACATAAAACTTTGCGTACCGTCATATTCGCTCTTGATTAATTTCTGCCGGGCAGAAATTTGGCTATGGTTTCCAGCAACTTTTCTTCGTCGACAGGCTTGGTCAGGTATGCATCGCAACCGGACATACTGCCGCGTATCTTGTCGAACGGCGAATCCTTGCTGGTCAACATGATAACTGCCGTTTTTTGCGCTGCCCGGTTGGACTTGATCAGCTTGCATACCTGATAGCCATCGATACCGGGCATGATCACGTCAAGAAATATACAGGCGTAATGTTTTTGGCCGGTATAGCCTATCGCCTGCTCGCCGCTTTCCGCATAATCAACGTTGAAACTGAACGCTGCCAGTTTGCTCTTCATGAATTCACGCACGGTGTGGTTATCATCCACCACCAGCACCCAATCGGATCGCGCGTTCTGCGCACGCCATGCACCAGACACTTCCCCGGCAGGCTTCTCTGCTACAACATTCTGGGCAGCCGGAATCTGTGCCGGCGCGCTGGCCGGGACACTCATCGGCACATTGCCCGCAGCAGCCTCGATTGGTTTCGCCTGCGCCTCACCTCCAGGCGGCGCAATCGCCGCATCAAATGCCTGAAAAAGTTTCATCCATCGAATCGGACGCGGTAAAACCGGCCATTGAGTTCCGCGGTTTGAATCGCCAATCAGGATGGTCGGGATTTGTCCCGATGCATTGCGCTCAAGCAGCAACCTGACAGCATCCATGTCATTTGCATCGACCAATATAATGTCGGATGGCGTGCCGACTGTATTGTGACGCGCAAACTTGGGCACGCGACGCGAAGACAGTTCAAAAACACTGGCTAGCGCCATCAGCTCAGTGGGGCTAAAGCCGAGAACCTCAACTGAATAAATATCTTTTTGCTTGGTGGTCATTTGTCTGTGATATTGAAATAACGAGAACCTTTAATTTATCCGACTCCAAATTCAAGCATGACGCGGATTTTACAGCTAAGCGTCCAATTTATGCACTGCCACAAAATCGGCGATGTTCTGCAATAGCTCATCTTCCTGGTAGGGCTTGCCCAGGTAGGTGTTAACACCGAGTTGCATGGCGTAATCACGGTGCTTATCGGCGGTGCGCGAAGTAATCATGATGATAGGCAGATTCTGCGTCTTGGGATTGCGGCGCAATTCTCTGGCCAGCGCAAAGCCATCCATACGGGGCATTTCGATGTCCAGCAACATCACGTCCGGAGTGAACTCATCCAGTTTCTCAAGTGCATCCACTCCGTCCGTTGCGGTCACTACCTGATAACCGGCGCGGGTCAGCATGCGCGAAGTGATCTTGCGTACGGTCAGAGAGTCGTCCACCACCATGATCAACGGCTCCGCATTAAGCGGCTTGGCAACAACCGTTTTTTTCGTCTTGCTGATGCCGCCAGTACGCTGCCCCAGTTGTGCCGGATTCAAAATCAGCACGACAGTGCCATCCCCCTGCACTGTCGCGCCGGCAATTCCCGATAGCCGCGCCAATTGCGGACCGATATTTTTCACCATCGCCTCCTGATTACCCAGCAATTCGTCCACATGCAGCGCAATGCGTTGCGCGCCAATGCGCAGCAGCAACACTGAATGGCGCGGCTGACTTTCCCGTGCCGTTTCGTCACCCAGCAGATGTGACAAATAGTGCAGCATGTAGGTATTATTCTGCCATTCGATTTGTTGCGTACTATGCAACGCATCCATATCAGCCGATTTTACCTGCCTGACTTGCTCGACCATGGTAGAAGGAATTGCGTAAATTCCCTCGCCCGCACGCACCATCAAGACCTGCGTGACCGCCAGCGTAAGCGGCAGATGGATCAGGAATTGCGTCCCCTCTCCCCGCTTTGAGCTGACATCAATCCGCCCGCCCAACGCAGATATCTCACTGCGCACCACATCCAGGCCGATACCGCGCCCGGCGATTTCGGTAATTTCAGTCGCAGTGGAAAGACCCGGCGTAAAAATCAGTTGCGCCAATTGATCTTCGCTGGCCTCATCATCGGGCTGCAGCGTGCCGAGGGCTATCGCCTTTTCACGCAGCTTCGCAAAATTCAGGCCGGCGCCGTCATCGCTGAATTCGAATACCACCTCGTTGCTTTCCTGGCGCACACTCAAGCGAATTTCGCCGATCGGCAACTTGCCGCTCTGCGCGCGCTGCTGTTCATCCTCAAGACCGTGCACGATGGAGTTGCGCAACAAGTGCTCAAACGGCGCGATCATTTTTTCCAGCACGCTGCGATCCAGCTCCACATTGGTGCCCTGCAATTCAAGGTTGGCGCGCTTGTTCAACTCCTTGCCGGTTTGCCGCACGATGCGATACAGGCGATCGGTAATACTGTTAAACGACACCATGCGCACGTTCATCAAACCCTGTTGCAGCTCACGATTCAGCCGCCCCTGTGCCAGCATGACCACAGCGGTTTCTTCCAGATTTTTCAACATCGACTGCTGCACGGTCTGCACATCATGCACACTTTCATTCATGAAGCGCGTCAATTCCTGCAAGCGCGTAAAACGGTCAAACTCAAGCGGATCAAATTGCTCCGAGTGATCTTTCGCCAGCGAGACGCGCGCCTGCATCTGGCTCTCAGCCTGGATTTCCACCTCGCGCAATTGCAGACGCAAACGCATTACGCTGGCGGTTAATTCCAGCAGGCTTTCTTTTACAACCCGCATCTCGGCTTCCATACGCGAGCGCGCCACACTGATTTCACCCGCTTCGTTCACCAGCCGATCCACCACATCGGAACGCACGCGCAGCATATTGCCGAGCACAGCACGCTCGCCGCCCGGCTCCAGCGCACGGCGATCTGCCCTGCGTTCGATCCCCGCCACTTGATCGCTCGCGCGACGCCCGGCGATGATGGGCTTGACTTCTACGGCGGGTTTACCGCCGCGCAATTCCTCGAGCAAAGCCAGAATGCGATCGAAATCACTCTCCAGCGTGTCCCAGTATCCGGCTTCATCACGCAGCTGGGCAGCGGCCAATACCCGATCTTCCATGTCATGGGCAATTTCACCGATACGCATCGCACCCACCATGCGCGAACTGCCCTTCATGGTATGCAGCAACCGTTTTAATAGAGACACGTGTTGCTCATCGTGCGGCGGCTCACGCCATACCCGCAATCCCTCACTGATCTTGGGGCACAGCTCCTCGGCTTCTTCGAGAAATACCGGCAGCAGTTGCTCGTCAACATCATCGTAGACGGGGGGCTTGTCCGCTTCGGCGTAAGCTTCAGCCGGTTTGGCGACGGTCAGCACGACGGGCTGCAACACGCTGTCCGTACTGGCCGAGGTGGCGGGTGCCGCGCCCGACTGCTGCTCCTTATCGGGCAATGGCGGCTCTTCTGCATCTACCTCGACTGCCTCAGCGGAGCTTGCCATCTCGTTGTGTAATTGAGAATGATCCGCTTCTGCTTGCTGCACCAGCGCAGCAAATTCATCCGGCTGCAAAATTTCTTCCGGCTCACCGGCGAATTCTTCGCGGGCTGATTCTTCACGGGCTGATTCTTCACGGGCTGATTCTTCGCGAGTCGGGGCTTCGCGGGTGGGGGCTTCTTCGCTGGCCGGCTGCAAGCCGCTTTCACCCAGATTGTCCTTGTCAGCCAGCAGCTGATTAACCAGATCACTGCGCATTTGCGGCATTTCTTCTTCGCAAATGCGCTGCAACATTCCATCCAGCGCGATAATGGAATGTTCAAGCATTTGCAGTTGGTCGTTGTTCAACGTGAAGGGCTTTTCCAGGCGCATCTGCAACCAGCCTTCCAATGCAGAGGCCAGTTCCACCACCGCGGCAAACCCCATCGTGCGGCTCACCCCCGCCAGCGTGTGCGCCGCACGCATGAAATCATAGGGCACCACCGGCGGGATGGTGCTGCGCAACTCATCAAACTGCTGATGCAGAATCGCGATATTCTGTTTGACCTCGGCGCTGGCAATATTAAATAACGCCGGTGAAGACAACGCGGCTTCGCTGGTTGCCGCAACCGCTTCTGGAGGTATTGCCGATGACGTTGCTGAAACCTTTTCAGCAGCCGGGACAGACGAAGCAGCCAAACCTGTTTCTGAATCGGTGCCGTTCTCGATTTGTTGCGCAACAGCGATCAGCTGGGTTGCCTCAATGGTCGCCTTGCCCTGCTTGCTCAGCATATCTACCCAGCCGGCAAAAGATTGCACTGCCGCTTCGATAAAATTCAGCAGCCCCGGCGTAGCTCTTTTGTTGTCCTGCAACCATTTGTTCATCGCGCGCTCGACACACCATGCCACTTCACCCAAATCCGTCAGGCCGACCATGCGCCCGCTGCCCTTGAGCGTATGGAAAGCTCGCCGGATCGTCACCAGGGGTTCCTGGCTGTCGGGATGTAATTGGCAAATTTCCAGATTGGATCGCATGGTTTCCAATACTTCCTGCGCCTCTTCCAGAAATATATCGAGCAATTCCTGATCTTCGTCTGAGGGACGCGGGGCAGCGGAACTAGCGACCGGCGCAATTTCTGGCGATACAGATACCTGTGGCGGAGCGATTTTTATTGGCTCTGCAGCCTGCTCTGCCAAAGTAAGCGGCGCGGCAATTTGCGGTGGCTCAAATGAAATGGTATCCAGCTCAGAAACCTCAGGCTGCTTAACCGGGGCGATTGTCTCCGGCTTGGTAAATTGGGGGCTGGAAATTTCGGATCTGGAAATCTGCGCCTGAGAAATCTGGGCTTGGGAAATCTGGGCTTGGGAAACGGGCGGCTCAAGCATAGTCATTTCCATAGGCGCAAAATCTTTAGTCGCCTCCTCTGGCGCGCTCGGCGCGGGTTCCGGCGTTTTATCCAGCTTGACCATTTCGACCAATGCCGCCTGCAATCGCGACACATCCCCAGCCTGTCCATGCGTCAAATGTTGCAGATAATTTTCCAGCGCGCTCATCGCATCGGCCAACGCATATCGCTCTGCCGGCCTCGGATCATCGTCACGAGTGGTAAACCGACGCACATTTTCCTGAATGGATGTCAGCAATTGCTCCGCATGCGTGAGCGATGAGATGCGCAAACCGCCTTGGATCTGGCTCAACAAACGTAATAAGGCGGGCAACTCGTCACGCTTGGCCGCATTGTTGAAAAAAGCGTTCAACCCTTGCTCGACATGCTGAAGATTGACCA
>JBDTPU010000339.1:0-2711 GCA_039932535.1 Gallionella sp.
CCACAACCGGCTTACCCAGTAAATCAACGATCGCCTTTTGGGCTGCTGCCAACTTTGAGTCAACTGGCGGCTGATCCTTGGCAGCACCTCCATCAGCGGATCCGGGCACGACTACTGGCGCCGGAGGAACCGCTTCGTTTACCGGCATCCCTCCTTCAATCCCGCAAGCCTCTGCAGAGAGTTGAACTACCGACCCACCTTTAAGCCTGCAGTCCATCACCATATCCGCAGCCTGGGCGACACCGTGCGACGCAAAGGCCAGCAATATCAAGATAGTGGGGCGCAACATTTTCATCAGCATGCTTGATCTCCTTGAGTTGTTTTGAGTCTGCCCGCTATTATCCGATAAAGAATGAGCTAGCGAAGTGAGTTTCCGCTGTAAATTTGAGGAACCTCTGATTAAGTCTTACATGGCCGCGCACTCGGCTTTGCGGGATGGGATGCAAGGAAGACGACGACGCGAATGGTTATTCCCTTCGCTAGGAGCCTGACGCCGCATACCGCCCGCAAAGCCAATGTCCTTAAGGGTTGCGACAAAAACGGGCGTTCGCTGTGTTGCGCTCCTTGGCATCGTAGAATAACTACAGCCAGGACACGGTGCGCGAAGCGTCGATGCGGGGATGGCTGTCTGCGGCTGCTCCCGCAATCGGCCGCTACGCGGTAACGTGTCGCAGCCGCTACCGGCGTCGCGCGCCTTGCGATCATCCCGTTTTTGTCTGCAACGCGGTTCATGATGGACTTAATCAGAGGTTCCTATGCCTTATCTACAGCCTGCCTTAACTCACGAACCAACTTGCTCACGTTGGCGATCACATTCTGTTCGGTCGAGTTTTCGATCTCCTGCACGATGCGGCTGCCCACCACCACGCCATCGCACAGCTTCGCGACAGCCAGCGCAGTCGCCGCATCGCGTATGCCGAAACCGACGCCGATGGGTAGCTTGATGTGCTGCCGCAATTGCGGAATTTTTTCTGCGATGGCCGCCAAATCCAGATTCCCCGCCCCCGTCACTCCCTTGAGTGACACGTAATACACATAACCGCGCGCCTGCTTGGCGACACGCGCAATACGCGCTTCAGTGCTGGTTGGCGCGAGCAAAAAGATCGGAGCTATGCCGTGTTTCTCCAGATGCGCAAACGCCTCATGACTTTCTTCCGGCGGAAAATCCACCGTCAACACGCCATCCACACCCACTTCAGCGCAACGATTCGCAAAGATTTCCCAGCCCATCGCTTCGATCGGATTGCCATAGCCCATCAGCACGATCGGGGTATCGGTATTGCTGCGGCGGAATTCGGCGACCATATCGAGCACCTGTTGCAGTGAGACGCCATGCTTGAGCGCGCGCTCAGAAGCGCGCTGTATGGTCGGGCCATCCGCCATCGGATCGGAAAACGGCACGCCCAGTTCGATCACGTCCGCACCCGCTTCAACCAACGCATGCAGCAACGGCACGGTGAATTTCGGATGCGGATCACCAGCCGTGAAAAATGGAATCAAAGCCTTACGCTTGTGTTGTTTGAGTTTGTCGAAGGTGATCGAGATGCGATTCATAATGCAATGCCTGACACACGCGCCACCGTCGCCATATCTTTGTCACCGCGCCCGGACAAATTCACCAGCAATACTTTGTCCTTGCCCATGCCCGGCGCGATTTTCGCGGCATGCGCCAGCGCGTGACTGGATTCCAGCGCGGGGATAATCCCTTCGAAGTGACACAGGTCATGAAATGCGCGCAGTGCTTCATCGTCATTGATCGCCACGTATTCGGCGCGTCCGCTGTCTTTCAGCCAGGCGTGTTCCGGCCCGACGCCGGGATAATCCAGCCCGGCGGAAATCGAATGCGTCTCGATGATCTGGCCATTCTCGTCCTGCATCAGGTAAGTCTTGTTGCCATGCAACACACCCACCGGACTGTTAGTGGTCAGTGGCGCGGCATGTTGCCCGCTGGCGATACCATGTCCGCCCGCCTCCACGCCGATCAGCTTCACGCCGGGCATGTCAATATAGGAATAGAACACGCCCATCGCATTCGACCCGCCGCCCACGCAGGCGATTACCGCATCCGGCTGGCGACCTGCAACTTCCGGCATCTGCACCACACATTCCTTGCTGACGATGGAATTAAAATCTCGCACCATCATCGGATACGGATGCGGGCCAGCTACTGTGCCGATGATGTAAAAAGTATTTTCGATATTGGTCACCCAGTCGCGCATCGCTTCGTTGAGTGCGTCCTTGAGTGTCTTCGAGCCGCTCTCCACCGGCACCACGGTCGCGCCGAGCAGCTTCATGCGATACACATTCTGTGCCTGGCGCTGCATGTCTTCCGAGCCCATGTACACCACGCATTCCATGCCGTAGCGCGCCGCCACGGTAGCGGTCGCCACGCCATGCTGACCCGCACCCGTTTCGGCGATGACGCGCGGCTTGCCCATGCGCTTGGCGAGCAAGGCCTGCCCAACGGTGTTGTTCACCTTGTGCGCGCCGGTGTGGTTGAGGTCTTCGCGTTTTAAAAATATTTGTGCGCCGCCAAGTTGTTGTGACCAACGCTTGGCATGGTAAATCGGGCTGGGGCGGCCAACGAAATGCTTGAGATCGTAATTCAGTTCGGCGATAAAATCCGCATCGTGACGATATTTTTCATAGGCCTGATTCAGTTCTTCCAGCGCGCCCATCAAGGTTTCGGCAACATAAATGCCGCCGTAGGG
>JBDTPU010000340.1:0-1723 GCA_039932535.1 Gallionella sp.
TCCCATCCTTGCCCTTGCAAAAAAACATGGCTTGCGCGTACTGGAAGATGCAGCCCAGGCGCACGGCGCACGCTATAAAAGCAAGCGTATCGGTGGGCATGGCCATGTAGTCGCATGGAGTTTCTACCCCGGCAAAAACCTGGGTGCGCTGGGTGACGCGGGTGCTATCACTACCAACGATCCTGACATTGCAGATCGAATACGTGTGCTACGCAATTATGGTTCGCGGGTGAAGTATGTGAATGAAGTGCAGGGCTACAACAGTCGGCTGGATCCGGTGCAGGCCGCTGTCCTGCGCGTCAAGCTCAAGGTGCTGGACGCATGGAATGCGCGAAGGGAAAAGATTGCGGCGCGCTACAATGCCGCACTGTCAGGAACAGGTTTGGTGCTCCCCGTTGCACCGGCGTGGGTCGAACCCGTCTGGCATCTCTATGTGGTGCAAAGTTCGCGGCGGGATGCCCTGCAACAGTCACTGGGTGAAGCCGGCATCGGTACACTCATCCACTATCCGGTTCCGCCACATTTGCAGCAGGCATACGCGAAAGCGGGATACGTTAAAGGCCAGCTTCCAATCGCGGAGCGTCTAGCCAACCAAGTGTTAAGCTTGCCAATCGGGCCACAGTTGGATGATGCGAGTGTTGATGCAGTTATTACGGCTCTGATTGCCGCCGCTAAACAATACCAAAACGACTGATGACACGTAACGGCGCATTAATACGGATAAAACGTGCCCTGCTACGAGCTTTTATTTATGCCGCTTTGATTCATAGGGCAAGTGCAAATGTAATATTAAGTATATATCGTTGGTTATTCGGCTCCCCGAAAAATATTAAGGCCCTACCCTTGGTTTGGATGGATGAACCAAAGGCAAACGAAAAGGGGCTATTGCGACCGGGTTCAAAGGGCATCGCTTACGAGCCGCACTATAAGAGGGCAAATACAATCGAAAGTAAGTGTAAGCCATCCCAATATTCATTTCTTTGTATTTGAAAGGGCGCGTGTTTCCGTGACTTCATCTTCGGTTATTTTGAACGACAATCAAGCTGTCATCGAAAGAGCTGTTGGAGCGGATCGGGTCAAGTACGATTATGCAGGGGGCAAATTGTTGCTCATGTCGGGGATACAGCAGTCGTACGACTTGAGAAATCACAATTTATCTAAAAGGGAATATTCTTGGGGGGAAATGGTTCGTTTAATTACTACCATTGGCCAGTAGAAATATTGTCAAAGCTGGAATTTTTTTCCAAGCTGCCAGAACAATATAAAAAATATCCTCTGCTAGCCAGCGAGGGTGTCATCGCTCAATTGACCAAATCAACAACCTTCAGAACCTGCCGATTTTTATTAAACATTCAGGATAGACACCCATGGTGAAATCAGATAATGAATTTCCACTGATCAGCTTCATACTTTTATCTTATAACCAGGAAAAGTTTATTGAAGAAGCGGTCAAGGCTGCGCTACGGCAAACCTATGAGCCGCTGGAGATCATAATTTCTGACGATGTCTCGGCTGACCGGACTTATGAGATAGCCAAGGCAGTGGTTGATCAATATCGGGGAGCTCACAGGGTAATTTTGCGCAAGAATGCCAAGAACATGGGAATTAATCCCCATATCAATCTTGCAGTAAAGGAAGCCAAGGGCGAATTTGTTGTTATTGCTGCGGGTGATGATGTTTCGCTCCCTGAGCGGACGGAAAAACTCGCCAGACAGTGGCAGGT
>JBDTPU010000341.1:0-2301 GCA_039932535.1 Gallionella sp.
GTTCTCGATGGATGCGATTTTCAAGGTGCTGCGAACTTCTGACTCTGAGGGTTGACGATGCCAGTCATATTGCGCTACAAAGGCTACACGTTTTTCTTCTTCTCGAACGAGGGCAACCCAAGGGAGCCGTTGCATGTGCATGTAAGAAGGGCGGGAGCAACTGCGAAATTCTGGATCGAGCCACAAGTTGGAGTGGCGGAAAGTTATGGTTTAAGCAGCCCGGAGTTGAACGAGCTTGCGAAGGTGGTTGCCGATAACCGCCAATTGATAGAAAGGACATGGCATGAGTTCTTTGGCAAAAACAGTGAGTTTTGATGCGAACACGATGTGGGTCGATTTTGTTGATGGCCGCAAGCTGGGTGTGCCACTGGCCTACTTCCCGCGCCTGTTAAATGCTACGCCCACACAACGCCAACATTTTGAAATTAGCGGCGGCGGCAGCGGCCTGCATTGGGATGAGATTAACGAAGATATCAGTGTTGAAAACTTATTGCTCGGTATAGGCGATAGAACCAGAAGTCCGTTGATGGCGGCATGAGTTTATTGCGAAGCTGACCCTCTAACCACTCGCTAAACGCAGCCGTTTTGGCACGCAACGCATTACTTATGAATTGCGAAAAAAAGGTATCGCGGAAGAATTGATCAGCGCTGCGTTGCCGGAGTTAAAAGACAGCGAGCTGAAAGCGGCACGCGAGGTATGGCAAAAGAAATTTGATACTCCACCGCAAGACCAGAAAGAAAAAGCCAGGCAAATGCGCTTCCTGCAATCGCGCGGGTTTTCGATGGATGTGATCTTTAAGGTACTGCGCCATGATGATTAAGGAAATTGATTTTCGGCAGCATAACTTGGCGAACCCCATGTCGCCTAAATTACGTTAGAACTCTCAGACTTCCTCACCCACATATGAAAGTAAATCTATGAAACCGTTTTCTCTACTCTTATTTGCAGCCATCGCAGGATGCGCCTCTAACTCTGGAATCGTGCAGATGGGCAGTAACACCTATATGGTGTCCCGTCAGGCTGCAACTGGATTTACTGGAATGGGAACCCTTAAGGCCGAGGCAATGAAGGAGGCCTTTGATCAATGCCAGAAGACAGGAAAGGCCGTCGAAGTTATTGAAACAATCGATGCCAAGCCACCGTACATTTTCGGCAATTTTCCAAAGACAGAGATTCGCTTCAAGTGTGTAGCAGAGTAGCTTCAGAACAAAGTCTGAGGGCGACGTGTTTCATTCGCGAGCGAGTTCTAACCCTGCGCTCAAGCGGGACGCTAACCTTCCCCCAAAATAGGGCGCGTAGGGTGCAATAAACGTAGTGCATTGCACCGGATGTTTTGCGGTAATGGTGCAATGCCCGTTGGTTATTGCACCCTACAACTACTGCCTTCTCTTACCGCCCGTGGTATGGCTGCCGAAGCCGCTCATAATATGATGCGCGCCTTATTCAGGCGTGTATTTGATATCCAGGATATGCAATGAAAAGCAGTGAAATCCGCCAGAAATTTATAGATTATTTTGCATGCATTTCTTAACCCTCACGCCCGATACCGTGATACTCGATCCCCAGCGCGGTGACACTGGCGGGCTCAAATAAATTGCGGCCGTCAAAAATCACGGCTTGCTTCAGACGTGCCTTGATGTCGTTAAAATCGGGGCTTTTAAAGGCTTTCCATTCCGTCACAATGATCAGCGCATCGGCATCTTGCAGCGCGTCCTTGGCGTTTTCTGCATAGCTCAGATCGGGGCGGTTGCCCTCCGCGTTCTGGCGGCTTTGCAGAGGATAAATGTGTCGGGCTTCTTTCATCGCGACCGGATCGAAGGCGGTGACGGTGGCGCCTTTTGCCCAAAGTCCTTCCATCACCACGCGGCTGGTTGCTTCGCGCATATCATCGGTGCCGGGTTTGAATGCCAGTCCCCACAGCGCAAAATGTTTGCCCTTGAGATCGGTGCCGAAACGTTGGGTGATTTTTTGCAGCAGCACGGATTTCTGCACATCGTTGACTTGTTCTACTGCGTGCAGCACTCTCAGCGGCAGGCCGTGTTCTTCGCCGGTACGCTGCAATGCGCGAATGTCTTTGGGGAAACACGATCCGCCATAGCCGCAGCCGGCATACAAAAAATGATAGCCGATGCGCTGGTCGGAACCGATACCTTTGCGCACATGCTCGATGTCCGCGCCGACGCGCTCGGCCAGGTTGGCCAGTTCGTTCATGAATGAGATGCGCGTCGCGAGCATTGCATTGGCCGCATATTTGGTGAGCTCGGCGGATTTTATATCCATCACCATCAGGCGGTCATGAT
>JBDTPU010000342.1:0-3984 GCA_039932535.1 Gallionella sp.
AGTGATGGAACTGGCTGCTGACTGGTTGCGAATCCCTTGTGCGTGGTGAAACCGGATACGGCACCACGCGTGCATGGGCAAAACCGGCATCCTGGAATATTTTAACCAACGAGGCGGTCGGGCAAAATATCACCAGATTGGGCTGCTTGCAGGCAAGCATTCGCAGGGCGGCCAATTTTTTTTCACTGCTGTTGAACCAGTGGAAGTACAGGTACACTTTCTCCGGCGGGATCACTCCTTTAGCCGACCAATCGAGCAGGATTAAATTCGTGCGCCCGGCTGTCGAAATAAATAATTTTTCCGGTGTGGTCAGCAATTTTTTATACAACCAGTAGCTCTGCACTTGGCGAATTCTGCGAAAGAAATAATTCCTGATCTCGATATTCTGTTCAGAAAAAACCAGCTCTGCGTGACGCCCAACCCACAAACGCAACGTATTGCGTTCATCGCTGGCTTTGCACAGTGCACTGACAAAGCTGAAGCAATGTCCGGCCTGCGACATCAGCGTTGGTTCGACCACATTGATAACGTGCGGCATTGATTTATTTCTTTTCGGCCAGCAGCATCAACTTCAGATAGCGGTAATACGTTCCTTCTGCCGTCGATACAGCGAGCATGAAACCTTCGCGTCCATCGAGAAATCCGGCACGCAAAAAATAACTGCGGGAAAACGCCCACAGCGCATGGCCGACCGCTTTCTTCAAGGAAGCCGTGCGATTTTTCCGGTGCAGCATTTGCGCACTGGCTGTTGAATAATGATTTATTTTGGCCAACAGCTGCTCCAGGTCGCGGAACGACTCATGCAACAATGACTGCTGTAATTTTGCTATCGGGCCATTCACGATCACGCGCTCATGCACCAGATTATCTGAAAATTTTCCGCTGCTGCGCTTAAACAAACGCAGCACATAATCCGGATACCAGCCGGAGTGACGCATATAACGCCCGCAAAAACTCGATAGCCGCGGTATCTCATAACCCTCCGCCTGTGCGCCTTGCAGGGCGGATTGAATCTCCGCGCGTAGTTCAGACGTCACTCGCTCATCGGCATCTATTGAAAATACCCAATCTTTTGTTGCATAGCTCAGCGCACGATTTTTTTGCATACCGAAGCCCGGCCAGTCATGTACATAAACTTGCGCGCCGAGTTCGCGGCAAATCTCCACCGTTGCATCGCTGCTGCCGGAATCTACCACAATGATTTCATCTGCCCACGCTACGGATTCGATACAGGCACGAATATTTGCTGCTTCATTTTTAGTGATGATAATGACGGAAAGACTAGGCATGATTTTTTTTCGTCTTGATATCCGCAACCACGTCCAGCACCGGACAAGCTATCGCAGCATGTAAATCCGGCTGATATTCCGGCAACCACCTGGCAAGCGCGCTGCGCACCGCTTCATCAGCCATCACCGTGGCAGACACCCACTCCAATAATTTTGCCAGCCATGCCGCATCGGCCTGCCGCGCTTGTGCGATACGCAGTTTGGGATGAGGCGTGGGTAAAGTATGCTCATTGTCCGCGAGTAATTCTTCGTAGAGTTTTTCTCCGGGGCGCAGGCCAGTGAATTCAATTTTTATTTCTTCCTCGGTGAATCCGGACAGGCGTATCAAATCTCTGGCCAGATCAACGATCTTCACCGACTCGCCCATTTCCAATACAAAAATCTCGCCGCCCTGCCCCATCAAACCCGCTTGCAAAACCAGTTGCGCCGCTTCCGGAATGGACATGAAGTAACGCGTGATTTCAGGATGTGTCACCGTAATCGGCCCGCCCTGTGTAATTTGTGCGCGAAATTTTGGGATCACGCTGCCGGTGCTGCCCAGCACATTACCAAAACGTACCATCACGAAACTTGTATTCGCTTCTGCTTGCACAGGGGGGGCAGCCTGCAACGCCTGGCAAACCATCTCGGCGAGACGTTTGCTCGCGCCCATTACATTGGTCGGATTGATTGCCTTGTCGGTGGAAATCATCACGAATTTATCTACACCATGCTGCTGTGCTGCGTGCGCTACCGTCCAGGTGCCCAGCACGTTGTTGCGTATCGCCTGCCATGCATTGTCGCGCTCCATCAGCGGCACATGCTTGTAGGCCGCGGCATGAAACAGCACGCTGGGGTGATAACGTTGCATGGCTTCGTCTACCCGCGCCGCATCGCGCACGTCGCCTATCAGGCAGACAAAATTCAATGTCGGAAAGGTCTGGTTCAATTCCTGTTCGATCGTGTACAAGGCGAATTCGCTCAATTCGAACAACACCAGTGTGGCCGGTGCAAAGCGCGCCACCTGACGGCACATTTCGGCACCTATGGAGCCACCCGCGCCGGTCACCATGACAATTTTCCCGGTCAGCAAACCTTGTAATCCGGCATCATCCAGCACCACCGGATCGCGTCCCAGCAAATCATCCAGCTCGATCGCGCGCAGTTGCGACACCGCCACTTTGCCGCTCATCAAGTCATCAAATGAGGGCACCGTGAGCGCTTTCACTTGTGCGGCGTTACACAAATTGATTGCACGCTTGCGCTGCTGATGCGAGCTGGTTGGCATGGCGATAATCACTTGCGATACGCCGAGCCGCCCGGCCCATTCCGCCAAGCTGTCCAGTTTACCCAACACCAGAATACCATTCAGCATGCGCCCATGTTTATTGGCGTCGTCATCCAGAAATCCTACCAGTCGCCAATCGGGGCTCTTGGTCAAATCCTTGGCCAAACTCGCGGCCGCATCACCGGCACCCAATACCAGTACCGGCTCGCCACGCAATTTTAAATTACGATACAGTCCCTGTTCTTTCCATAGCCGGTAAACAAAGCGGCTGCCCCCCATCATCAAAATCAGCAACAATGGATTGATGATCAATACCGAACGCGGAATCACCAACTCCAGGCGCAGCATCCAGAACATCAGTGGAATGGCTGCCGCTGAGAGCATGACGGCCAGAAAAATCCGCCGCAAGTCGGTGGTGCTGGCATATCGCCATATGCCGCGATACAGATTAAATCGCCAAAAAATTATCATCTGTAATGCCACCACCCAATATACAGTCTGGTGCAGCTCGGCAGCAAAATTCGGCGGCAACTCAAAATTGAAACGCAATAAATAGGCGAAGCTCCAGGCCAGTGCAGCAGCTATTGCATCATGCAGCAATGCCAACGCGGTGCGAGTATTGGAGGGGTTAAACATTGGTAATTTTTTCCTTTGCCTCATGCTGCCGCCAACGGCGATCAATCCACATCGTCAAGCCCAGATAAATCGCCCCCCACCACGCCAGCAGGTTTCCTTGTCCCTGCACATCCAGACCGGTGCCCCATAGCGCGGACACACCGGCCAGCAGCATCAGTGCATATTCGGCTATCGCGGTATTGCGGTGTCCCCAGCCCATCTGCACCAGACGCTGGTAATAATGACTGCGATGCGCTTGAGCAAGATTTTCCCTGTGCCTCGCGCGTTTTAGCAGCGTCATGGTTGCATCAACCACGAACGGTGAAAATACCAGAATCGGAAACCAGAATGGCCAGTAATCTTGTTGCCAGCCCCATACGCCGAATGCCGCTGCGAGAAAGCCGAGCGGGATAGAACCCGCATCGCCCATAAATACTCTGGCCGGATGAAAATTATGGTAAAGAAAACCCAATGCCGCAGCGCCGATGGAAAAATTCATCATCGCAAACGCTTCATTGCCGTGTATCAGAGCAGCGATTCCGTAGAAGCTGAAACCGAACAGCGCCATACCCCCGGCCAACCCGTCCGAGCCGTCCATGAAGTTATACAGATTGGTCATCCATACAATGAACAGCAACACCGGCAAACCCCACAGCCAGGAAATTCCGGTTCCAAGCACCACAATCAAAGCGGCCGAAAAGTGGCCGAGCAAGCGTGTCTTGGGCGATAAGTTACGCATATCATCCAGCAGTGACAGCACGAATAATCCCAGCGCAGGCAACACAATCCACCATGCCCAGGAAGGAATCAGCA
>JBDTPU010000343.1:0-3237 GCA_039932535.1 Gallionella sp.
AGGGCAACTGGCAATCGGCAGGTCGGCGCGCAACGGGCCGCTGAGCCGGAGTGTGACGTGTTGTCCGGCGAGAAAACGCAAGCGGCTGGAGCGTGGTGTTTGCAAATGCAGCAGCGCAATGTTGGGCGCCAGGCTGGAAATGGATTTAACTCTGGTGGCAATCTGCTGGAACGGGATATCCTGCACACTGCCCGCCACGGTTGCCTCTATCGCCATATCGGTGACTGCCGTGTTGCAACACATCAGCACATATCCCTGTGCTTTTTCCGCTTCGGAAATGACATAGTCGTGTTGGCGCGTCTTCTTCACCTGACCGGACAGGACCTTGGCCTTGCATAGTCCGCAATTACCGCCGCTACAGCCATAATTCAACGGTATGCCGGAACGCAATGCGCCTTCCAGCAAGGTATCCTGACCATCAATGAAGAAATCCTGGCCGCTGGGAAAAATACTGACATGAGCTGACATGACACGCAGTATATTATTTCGGACCGCAAAAGTATTGGAATGCTCCGGTGCCATGTTGCAGGATGTTTCGCTTAGCAGCCACGCGGCGAGCGATTTGGCTGTAGCCTGTGCTTCGATGGGGCATTGCATTTCTGTTTCCCTCAACTTGCCAGGCAATCGCTCCAGCAAGACGATTAACTGGACGGTTTGTGGCTGGGGAAAATGATTCTGAAATGGTGACGGAGCATCAGCGCAAGCTGGTAAAATGGCGCCGTTACAACAACCCGGAATGACAGGATGAAAAAATATGCTGATGGCCTGGCCTTGCTGGCGGTCACTGCCTGGGTGGGTGTGCTGTGGGGAATAGGCTACGTGGCTGTGCAGGTGCTGTTCCAGGCAATGCCGGACAAGGTGCTGGCGGGCATGCTGGCGGGCAAGATGCTCACCCAGGTTATCTATATCGGCATGGCCAGCGCCTGTTACCTGCTGGTTTATTACCTGAGCATATTCGGCAAAGCGGCATTCAAACAGGCCGTGTTCTGGATCGTTGTCGCCATGCTGTTGCTGACCGTGGCGCAGTTCGGCATCCATCCCATCATGGCCGACCTCAAGGCGCAGGCGCTGCCCGCCGAGGTGATGAAGAGCGCGTTCGCCGATCGCTTCCGGGCATGGCACGGAATTGCCAGCGTTCTCTATCTGGTGCAGAGCCTGTTGGGAGCCGTGCTGGTGCTGAAAACAAAAAGGCACTCCTAAAAATCCAGATTTCATCCCAACTGCTGCGTTGCGGGAAAAATTTCTTGCTTACATATAAAACATATGCGGCGCAGCGAAATTTTTTCCGCGCCTTGCATTTGGGCGAACTCTGGATTTTTAGAGGCCCCCTACAGGTACGAAATTGGTTGTGATTACTCTTACTCTACTGCGGCGCGGTCAGAGATTTTACTTCCGCGATGGCTTTAACCTTCACCGTGCGTTTTGCAACTTTGATGTTCAGCGTCAACGGTACGCTCTCACCCGCCTTGAGCGGCGCCTTCAACCCGGTCAACATCAGGTGATAGCCCGCCGCGCGCAGATTCACGGGTGTGCCGGGCGGCAGTTCTATCTCTTCCACTTCATGCATTTGCATCATGCCGCTATCATGCTGCATGGCCATGCTGTGCAGCTCCACCGTTTTACAAACGGTGCTGGACACGCCAATTAATGTTGCGGCCTGTTTGCTGGTGATGGTCAGATCTACTCCCGCCACCTCTTGTCCGGGAGCAGTGGCACGCGCCCATGCATTTTCAATTTGAATATCCCCGGCATAAACGCTGGCACTTATCAGCAGCGCCGCCAACAGTCCGCCAAGCCGATACAAATGAGTCATGATGATTTCTCCAATGGATTACTCAATTTATCAGCGGTGGATTATACGCGGCCTGTAAAACCTGCGGTTTGCTATCGCTGACCTCCTCACGCGACTATAATTGCGCCCTTAAAATATTTCCTTGAATTTATGAAACCAATTTTATCGTTTTTCATTATTATGCTATTGCCCGTGTCTGCATTGGCCGAATCGCCACTTTTACCCGCAATGCCGCAACTGGCCGCGAAGGCGTATCTGTTATACGACTACACCAGCAATCAAATTCTGGTGAATCAAAACGGCGAGGCGCGCATGGAGCCTGCTTCGCTGACCAAGCTGATGACTGCCTATCTGGCTTTCGATGCGCTCCGGCACGGCACTTTGTCACTGGAGCAAAAGCTGAATGTTCCTGTTGCTGCGGTGCGCAGCAAAAGCGATGAATCGCGCATGCTGCTTAAAGCCGGGCAAACGGTCAGCGTGGATGAACTGCTGCATGGACTGATCGTACAATCGGGCAACGATGCAGCCATCACGCTGGCGGTGAATATTGCGGGCAGCGAAGCCGGGTTTGTCGACATGATGAATCAGGAAGCGAAACGGCTGGGAATGAATAATACTCATTTTACCAATCCGGTCGGCCTGTCAGATGCGCAGCACTACAGCAGCGCATCTGATCTGGCCGTGCTGGCGGCGGCCATTCTGCGCGATTATCCGCAGCACTACCCGCTGTTCTCTTTGCGCAACTACACTTTCAATAATGTCGCCCAGGCCAATCGCAACCGCCTGTTGTGGCTCGACCCTTATGTGGACGGCATGAAAACCGGGCACACCGAATCGGCCGGATTTTGTCTGGTGGGATCAGCCCAGCGCGACAACCATAGGCTGATCTCGGTGATGTTCGGCGCTGATTCAGACCGGCTGCGCGCCACCGAAAGCCAGAAGCTGCTGAATTTCGGCTTCCAGTATTTTGATGCGGTGCGCTTGTATCAGAAGGATCAGCCGGTCACGTCGCTCCGCGTCTGGAAAGGCGTCGAGAGCAACGTCAACGTCGGCTTCCGCCAGGATTTATTTGTGAGCATACCGAAAGGAACCTATGCGCAACTCAAGGCGAAAATGGAAACGCACCAACCCATCCTTGCCCCGATCACGGGCGGGCAACAACTGGGGGTGCTCAAATTGACACTGGCCGATAAACCTTATGCGGAATTTCCGCTGCTGGCAGTGGAAAGCGTGCCGCTGGCAAATGTATTTTCGCGCGGATGGGACAGCATCCGCTTAATGTTTCAGTAAGGAAAAATCATGATCTATTTAAACGGCGAGTACATGCCCATCGAAGAAGCAAAGATTTCAGTGCTGGATCGCGGCTTCATATTTGGTGACGGCGTGTATGAAGTGATCCCGGTATATTCGCGCAAAGGGTTTCGTCTGGCAGAACACTTGCGGCG
>JBDTPU010000344.1:0-11476 GCA_039932535.1 Gallionella sp.
AAATTTTTTCCGCGCCTTGCATTTGGGCGAACTCTGAATTTTTAGAGGCACCCTTAACAATAAAATTTATCAGGCATTGGAATTACGCAGTAACAGAGCGAAACGCCAGCACCGCATTGCTGCCGCCAAAAGCAAACGAATTGGATAACGCCGCGCGCACCGGCACATTAGTTCTTCCCGTGGCCAGCACATGATCCACGCCTGCGCAATCGGCACCGACCTCGGTCACATTAGCGGTGGGCGGGATAGCCTGATGATAGAGCGCCAGGGTGGTAATCAATGCTTCCATCGCACTGGCCGCACCCAGTGAATGGCCATGCATGGATTTGGTAGCGCTCACCGCCAGTTTGCCGGCGCGGTCGCCAAAAATTGTTTTGATCGACTGAATCTCGATGGCATCGCCCTCGACTGTCGCTGTGCCATGAGCATTAACGTAATCTATTTCCTGCGGATGTAATCCGCCATCCTCCAGCGCCTCTGCGATAGCACGCGCCTGCCCGCTGCTGTCAGGCCGGGCGATATGGGTACGGTCGCAGGTGTTGCCATAACCGGCAAGCTCGGCATAAATTCGCGCGCCGCGCGCTTCGGCGTGTTCCCAATCCTCAATCACCAAAGCCGCAGCGCCTTCGGCCAGCGTGAGTCCGGCACGATCTTTGGAAAAGGGGCGGCAGGCACGATGAGCCGTGTTCGCATCCCCTTCGGATAAAATCTTCATCGCCTGCCAGGCTCGGATCACGCCGTAGGATAAAGGCGCTTCAGAGCCACCCACCAACATGAGCGTGGCCGCCCCTTCGCGTATGCGCCGGAACGCTTCACCCATCGCTACTGCGGAAGAAGCGCAGGCTACTGTACTGGTGTTGCATGGCCCGCCCAATCCCAGCTGCATCGCAATATGGGACGCGGCTGAGTTGTTCATTGCCAGCACCACCGACAAAGGCGAAACCCGCTCTTTATTTTCGAAATAAAGAGTCTGATAGCCCCGTTCTATCGTCAGCGATCCGCCTGAGCCTGTGCCCCAGCTGACACCGAAATCATCCCGGTTGCAATGTTTGGCGAGACCGCTGTCCTGCCAGGCGGATAAGGCTGAAGCCACCGCAAAATGGCTGAATCTATCCATCGCATTGGCCAACGGCGGGCCCAAGGTTGCAATCGGATTAAAATAGCTACATGTCACCAGCGGCAATGCCAGCGGGCGAGGGCTGTTACTGAGGGGGTGATAACGAACTGCGGATTCTCCGCGCATGATGCGGGAAAAAAAATCCTGCACATCGCCTTCCCCAAAGGGATTGATCAGACCCAGACCGGTAATCGCGACACGACGATTTTTCACAAAGAATTATTTGGCGGTTTGCGGGAGGGCAGTCGGCTGGTTGCGGAAATCTTTTAGCTGCTGGAGCAATTCGCCCACGGTCTTGGGTGGCGGAAGATCGGCGGGAACCGTTATTCCGGTCCGGTCTTCGAATTCGAATATCAATTCCACCAGCATCAGGGAGTCTATGCCCAACTCGGTTAAAGTGGCTGCGGGAACAATCTTGTCCAGCAAAGGGGATTCGACCCGGTCTTTCAGGAAATTTTGTATCAGCGCGAGATCGTTTATCTCCGTGTTTGGTATTTCCGTAGTTGGCATATCGTTGTCTTGTGGCATGGATTGAGGGGGACTTGGCATTTTCATTTTACTCAAATTCAGTAGCGTCAGTAAAACATTTATGCGGTCGAATAATATTGCGTTGCGAAGGGAGTAGTGAGGATTTCTGCCGCCGCGCTATTTTACAGCGATTGTTTCCGAAAGGTCGACGAAGCCTGAGCCAATGCCAGCCCCGCTGCTACCATACCCAGCATAATCCCTGCAATCATATCGAGCGCGACATGTTGCTTGGTCGCCAGTGTCGAATAGACAATGCCCACGCACCATATCCCATTGAGCCAGCGAACAATGCGCGGCGCACCCACCTCAAACAACTGACGATTCAGCCACAGCGCCGAAAAAACCGCGCTAGCCACATGCAGCGAAGGGCAGGCATTGCCCGCGGCATCCACTCCTTTGAGTATCGAAAATCCATAGCTATGTTCCCAATCAATATTTGCCGCAGGCACTGCGGTAGGCCAAAAAAGAAAACAGACCAAACCTGCTACGCATAAACTTCCCACCGCCAAACCGTAATAGATTAATTCGCCACGAGTCGCTTGCAGCATCGGCGGTAAAGATACATACAGCCACAGGGATGCATACAAAAATAATGATTCGGGCTGGAACCTCACGGCACTATCCAGCACGGTCAGCGGCATCATCGTGACCGGAAAAAACGGATTTTTCAACAGGTAAATATAGCCCGCAAAAAAAGCCAGCATGAAAAATGTAATGCCGAATGTCTTAAGGAAAAAATGGCTCTTCATTCGGATCAGTAATTGAAGGTGCCACGGAGTAGCCAGAGAGGAGGATATTTTCATGCGCGACATTAAGATGGCAAACATGTGGCACTTTATAGCATATTTTCGTCATAATAATAGCTGGCCAATTTCAAGCCGGATCAAATCTGAATGCCTTTCCACACACCACCTCCTGCTTTTCCCGGCGAAGGCCGCCCAATTATTAAAAATAATTTCCAGCCGTGGTGGCGTGCGACGCCGGTACTGCAACTGAGCACGGGCATACATGTATTCTGCGCAATGCTGACCTTGATGAATCCCGCCCTCTGGCAATGGACATTGGGCGCGGTGATCGTAAATCACCTGCTGATTCTGGCAACAGTGATCCTGTGGCCGGGCAGCCGCCTGCTCGGGTCGAACATGAGGCGCCTTCCCGCAGCGTCTGCATTACGTGGAGAAGTGGCGCTTACTTTTGATGATGGACCCGATCCCGTTGTTACACCCCGGGTACTTGCTCTGCTCGACCAATATGGCGCCAAGGCAAGTTTCTTCTGCATCGCCAACAAAGTCCTCGCCCATCCGGAATTGGCCCGTGAAATCATCAAACGCGGACACAGCGTGGAAAATCACACCAACAGCCATCCTCATGCATTTGCATTTTTTGGATTAAATGCCTCGCAGCGCGAAATCAATACCGCCCAAAGCGCAATCTCCGCAATCACGGGAGTAGCGCCGATATTTTTTCGTGCGCCGATGGGATTCCGCAACCCCTTCCTCGCCCCGGCGGTGGAACGCGCAGCACTGTGTTACACCGGCTGGACAAGGCGCGGTTACGATACCTTCGCAAAATCCGCTGAGTCGGTTTTACAACGACTACTACGCGGCCTGGCTGCGGGAGACATCCTGTTGTTGCATGACGGCCGTTCGATGCAGTTGCATAAACCACCGGTCATTCTGGATGTATTGCCGCGCCTGCTGGAACATCTTCAGACGCTCAAGCTGAAATCGGTCGCACTGCCGACTGCCTGCAACCATGCCGGCCAACTTTAATTCCATTGTTGATGCCGCCACCTTGCCCTATGCGCGGACGAGCCGGTTTGCCTACCATTTTGTCCGCAGTAAATTGCGTCACGATCCCGTGTATCGCGCCATATTGAAAAAGGGACTGCTGCCCAACGAAGGTCGGCTGATCGATCTCGGCTGTGGTCTGGGCATACTGTCGGCATTGTTGAGTGAAGCCTGCAACCAGCATCAGATGGGAAATTTAGATGAGTCACCCCCCACACAGAATCTCAAATTTCACGGTGTTGAATTGCTGGGCTGGAAAGTTGCAGCAGCCAGACAAGCGCTTGGTGATCGGGCGACCATCCAGCAGGGCGACATCCGCACATTTGAATTTCCCGACTGTTCAGCAGTAATTCTGCTGGATGTGTTGCTGTATTTGAATGCGGCCGAGCAACAACAAATTCTGCAACGGATTGCCCGCACACTCCAGCCGGGAGGCATCTTGCTGTTGCGCGAAGCAGATGCCGCAGGCGGACTGCGCCATTACATTACCAACCTGGCTGAACATAACTGCTGCCTGTGGCGCGGACAGGGCTGGCCAGCGCTGCATTATCGAAGCAAGGCGGAGTGGATAACCCTGCTGGAAGAATCGGGATTTTCCGTTGAGTCGTTGCCGATGAGTCAAGGTACGCCGTTTGCCAATATATTATTTCGCGCCACACGAATTTCCTGAACCGCCAATATCAAAGCGTCTTTACTGTTAAAATTCGCGCCGATAAGCCAGCCAGTTTTTTAGAAAGAAATTCATTTGCAAGCCCTACAATTAAGTGCCTACACCCTGACCACGCCACTGGGAGCGGGACTTGCTGCGACGCTGGACGCCTTGCGTGCCGGACGTTCCGGGCTGGCGCCTTGCGATTTTCTGGATGTCGATCTGGACACCTATGTCGGGCGCATCAATGGCCTGGAAGATATGCCAGTGCGTGCCGACCTTGCCGCTTATGATTGCCGCAACAATCGCCTTGCGCAACTCGGGCTGGAACAAGATAATTTTATCGAAGCAGTGACTGCGGCACGACAACGTTACGGCGACGAGCGCATCGGCGTGTTTCTCGGCACCAGCACTTCGGGCATTCTCGACACCGAACTTGCCTACCGGCAGCGCGATGCGGAAACCGGCGCGCTGCCGAAAAATTTTTCCTATGCGGGTTCGCATAGCTGCTATTCGGTGGCGGATTATGTGCAACGTGTGCTTGATCTTGCCGGACCGGCCATGGTCGTATCGACCGCATGTTCTTCGTCGGCAAAAGTATTCGCTACGGCGGCGCGCATGATTCACGCGGGGCTGTGCGATGCCGCCATCGTCGGCGGTGTTGATTCATTGTGCCTGACCACACTGTATGGTTTCAACTCGTTGGGGCTGGTATCCAGCCGCCCTTGCCGTCCCTATGATGTAAACCGCAATGGAATTTCCATCGGCGAGGCCGCCGGTTTTGTGCTGCTGGAAAAAGTTGAGTCAGGAATCGGGCAGGACAGCGTCATGCTCTTGGGTATCGGCGAAAGCAGCGATGCCTATCACATGTCCACCCCGCATCCCGAAGGTGCGGGCGCACAGTTGGCGATACAAGCGGCGTTGCACGCTGCGCAACTGCTGCCTGATGACATCAACTATATCAACCTGCATGGCACCGGAACGAAATCGAATGATGCAGCCGAAGATCGCGCTGTCTTCAATGTGTTCGGCGGCAATACGCCATGCAGTTCCACCAAAGGCGCGACCGGCCATTTACTCGGTGCGGCCGGGGTGAGTGAAGCGATTATTTCTGCGCTGTGCATCCGGCACGGATTTATGCCCGGCGGCTTGAATACAGAATTACAGGATCCGTCACTCCATAGCCGCTATCTGTTGCAAAATAAACCGGGGCAAGTAACTCGCGTGCTTTCCAATTCATTCGGATTCGGCGGCAATAACTGTAGCCTGGTGATGGGGACTATATGAATAAACGCAGCCGATGAAAACATTTATCGAAGGCATAGGTGTGCTGGGCTCCGGCCTGAATGGCTGGCAGACCAGCCAGGCCGTATTGGCGGGAGCCGCCCCTTATGTACCAGCAGCGGTTGTTATACTACCCAGCGATTTACTGCCGTCTGCGGAGCGTCGCCGCACCGGCGTTCCGGTCAAGCTGGCGTTGGCGGTCGGCTGCGAGGCCATTGCCCATGCACAACGCCAAGTGTCCGAGCTGCCCGCGGTGTTCGCTTCATCCGCGGGGGATGGCGACAACATGCATTACATTTTCGATATGCTATCCAAAAATGGCCGCGAAGTTTCACCGACGCGCTTCCACAATTCCGTGCACAACGCGCCCTCCGGCTACTGGTCAATTGCAACTAAATCAATGGCGCCCACTACCAGTCTGGCGTGCTTCGATGCCAGCTTTGTCGCCGGTCTGATTGAGGCCGCTACACAAACAATTGCCAGCGGGAATGCTGTGGTGTTGATCGCCTATGATGCACCCTATCCGCAACCACTGCACGCGGCACGACCGCTGGGCGCGGCTTTCGGGGTGGCGCTGGTATTGGCTGCCAATAAAACGCAGCACTGCAAGGCCGAGCTGGAGATCAACATCAGCCGTAACAGCGCAGCCAGCACGCGCGTTACCGACGCCGAACTGGAAGCGCTGCGTGTTGGCACACCCGCCGCGCGCAGCCTGCCATTATTGGCTGCATTGGCGGGTGCAAAAACCGATCGGATTTGTCTTGATTACATTGCCGGTAATCAGCTTGATATTATGGTGCAGCGATGCTGATCGGCGTAGCCGAAATACAGGCACTGATTCCTCACACCGGGGAGATGTGCTTGTTGAGCAGTGTCACTCACTGGGACGACACCCACATCACTTGCACTGCGCAAAGCCACGGCAATCCGGACAATCCGCTGGCACGTGATGGTAAAGTGCCTATACTCTGCGGCATTGAATTCGCGGCGCAAGCCATGGCAGTGCATGGCGGACTTACCAAGCGAATAAGCCAACGCCCGCGTGCCGGAGTGCTGGTGAGTGTGCGTGATGTAGTGACGCGGGTAAAATATTTGCATAGCGACGGGGAAGATTTGCAAATTAAAGCCGAGCAATTGCTGGCCGGAGACAACGGGGTGACCTATTCTTTTTCGCTGCATATCAGTAATATTGAATTGCTGACCGGGCGCGCAACGGTCGTGCTGGATGTGGACGGAGCTTTTTCATGAAGCGCGCATTGATAACCGGCGGCAGTGGCGCGATCGGCGCGGCAGTATGCCGCCAACTTGCCCACGATGGCTGCGAAGTGATCGTGCATGCCCACACCCAGCTTGACCAGGCACAGCAGCTCGCCGCTGAAATCACCCATGAGGGCGGCACCGCCCAGGCCATTGCCTTTGACCTCACCGATGCGCAAGCAACAAAAATCGCACTGGAAAAACTTCTTGCCCAGGGCGCCATCCAGATTCTGGTTAACAACGCGGGCATACACGACGACGCGGTGATGCCCGGGATGCAGATCGAACAATGGACGCGTGTGATTGATGTTTCGCTCAATGGTTTTTTCAATGTCACGCAGCCGCTGCTGATGTCGATGATCGCGACACGCTGGGGGCGTATCATCAATCTGTCTTCATTGGCGGCGGTGATGGGCAATCGCGGCCAGGTTAACTATGCCGCAGCCAAAGCCGGTCTGCATGGCGCCACCAAATCGCTGGCGCTGGAACTCGCCAGCCGTGGCGTCACGGTGAATGCGGTAGCACCGGGAATTATAATTTCGCCGATGACAGCAACTGCTTTTCCCAAGGAGATCATCAGCAACATGGTGCCGATGAAACGCGCCGGTCGCCCCGAAGAAGTGGCCGACCTGATCGCCTTCCTCGCCTCTGAGCGTGCAGCCTATATCTCAGGCCAGATTATTTCGATCAATGGGGCAATGGCTTGATGGTCGGCCATGAAAGCAACAAAATAATTTACTGAGGAATATTAAAGATGGGAAGATCAATGGAACAGGACAAGATGGAAATGGAACAAGCAATGGCAAAAGCGCCATTCACAAGCATGTCGCCGGATGTAGTGGTGATAGGCGGCGGCCCGGCGGGATCCACGGTGGCGGCATTGCTCGCAGATTGCGGGCATGATGTGGTGTTGCTGGAAAAAGCCCGGCACCCCCGCTTTCATATTGGCGAATCGTTATTGCCGATGAACATGCCGCTGTTCGACCGGCTCGGTGTGCGCAAGGAAGTTGAGGCACTGGGTATCACCAAATATGGCGCCGAGTTTGTGTCACCCTGGCACGACCACACCAGCGATTTTTTCTTTGCCGAAGCGATGGATAAATCCTTTCCGTACGCCGTGCATGTGCGCCGTTCGGAATTTGACGAAATGCTGTTCCGCCATGCCGCCAAGCGCGGGGCGCGCACCTTTGAAGGACAGCGCGTCACGCATGTTGATATGGAAGCGGGTAATGACGGTCGCGCGCTGGTAAAAGTGCAAGCCGAGGATGGCAGCGAGACCGAGTGGCGTCCGCGTTTCGTGATTGATGCCAGCGGACGCGACACCGTGCTGTCGAATAAATTTGGCATCAAACAGCGCAACAAGGAACACGCCAGTGCCGCGCTGTTCGGACATTTCACCAATGCAGTCCGGCGACCTGGACGCAATGAAGGCAACATCTCGCTGTTCTGGTTTGACCACGGCTGGTTCTGGTACATCCCGTTGCGGGACGGCACCACCAGTGTGGGCGCGGTTGCTTCACCGGCGTATTTCAAACAGCGCAAGACCGATCCGTCCACCTTCCTGCTGGAAACCATCGCGCTCGCGCCCAAGCTGGCGGCGCGGTTAAAAGATGCAAAAATGGTTGAGCCCGCAACTGCCACCGGCAACTACAGTTACATCTCGGAATTTTGCCGCGGCGACCGCTTCATCATGATAGGCGATGCATTCACCTTTGTTGATCCGATGTTTTCTTCCGGTGTATTTCTCGCGATGAACAGCGCCTTTGAAGGTGCTACTGCGGTTGATTTCTGGCTGCGCGGGGAAAAGATGATGGCCGAAAAATCGTTCCGCCGTTTCGAGCGCGTGATGGTGCGCGGTCCGAAAATGTTTTCCTGGTTCATCTATCGCATCACCTCACCGGCCATCCGCAAAATATTCATGCAGCCGCGCAATGTATGGCGGATGCAGGAAGCGATGCTTTCTATTTTAGCGGGCGATCTGTTTCGTGATACGCCGGTGGGCCCCAGGTTTATCGGATTCAAATTTATTTATTACACATCCTGCCTGACTATTCTGCCTGCTGCTTTCAAGACATGGCTGTGGCGCCGAAAGAATATACGTGAATCGCTCAAAGATGAACAAAACGCCGCCAAATAAGGATTGGTAAACGCAGCACAAAACCGCATACCAGACGGATGTGCATCCAGGTCAGCAGAGTGTTGTCGCGCCAATAATTGAAGTGTGACACGCCGCCTTCATCTGCGCTGAAGTAGCGTACTGGCGCAACCAGATTGATCGGGCGCACCCCTTGCCAGCACAAACGTACTGCCACTTCCGGATCAAAATCAAAACGCCGCATCCAGGGGCTATGTTCCATGATCTGGCGCAGCGGCGTGATCGGATAAACGCGAAAACCAAATAGCGAATCGCCTATCCCCGCGCCAAGAGTTTCCAGATTGGCCCACCAGTTGGAAATCTTGCGTCCCTGCACGCGCAACGCAGGCGCGCTGGAATCGAACGAAGGCTTGCCCAGCACCACTGCGTCGAGATTGGTTTGCGACACCGACATGAATTCCGGAATCATGTCGGCCGGATGTTGCCCGTCTGCATCCATGGTGAGGACATGCGTGTAGCCGGCTACCGCAGCCTGTTGCAAGCCATACAGTACTGCCGCGCCTTTGCCCTGGTTGCGAGGCAGGACAAAAACTTTCAATTGCGGATTTTCTGACGCGAGTGCCTGCAAATTTTCCGCGCTACCATCCGTACTGCCGTCCACCACTACCCACACCGGATGCCAGACAGCCAGTGCGTCATGCACCGTTTCGAGCACTGTGGCGCCGGTGTTATAGGACGGAATAAGTATGAGATGGGAATGAGAGAGAGCGGGCAAAATCTTCTGTTCAATTTTTTTTCTCAATCTTTATTCGCCCCAAGCCGTTCGCGGAAATAATTTTCCAGGTTATCGACAAACAATTTTGCGTCGTTACCCACTTCAAAGCGCTCGCCCAGTGTAACTTTAAAGGTCAACGGGAATCGCGGTTTTTTCCACAGCGGCCAGCCTTTGCCGAGGAACGGCGAAGTGTATGCTATGAATACGGTTTGCACCGGGGCATTTGCCCTGCTTGCAATCAGCGCAAAAGCTCGGGTAAATTTATTTACCGGTGGCATGAGCGTGCGGGTACTTTCGGGGAAAATCAGCAGCCTACTACCCTGTTTCAATTCGGTAACGGCAGCACGAACCATATTACCGATTGAATCATTGCAGATATAACCTGCCAGTTTCGCGCTGCCTCCGAAAAGCGGGTTGTCCCGTATATCTTTTTTCATGATGCAGACAATATTAGTCAGGCGCGAACCGATTAACACCACGTCGATCAAGCCAGGGTGATTAGGCAAAATAATAATGCCGTGGTCCGCAGAAAGCGCGTCGAGTGCAGACACATCGCACTTGAAAAGCCCGGTGCTCTGGATAAAAACAAGGTAGGGCCAAAAAGCGCAGGTGATCAGGAATCGTCCGAAACGCGCGCGTGACCGCCGTGGCAGGAATGGATAGAGCAGCGTTCCAAGCAGCGACAATAAAATGCCACCGATACCAAAAATAGCCAGCGAAATATACAGCGCAATATATTCGTACAAGGTTCGCAATGCGGCAACAATTACTTTTATCATGCGAATGCGACTTTAATTATCCACGTCTACTTTAATCGGAGATTCTGCAAACATCCATGAGATAGCAAAGCCGAAGGTAGCGGATTGTTTGGTTTTTACCAGCGGACTTTCTTCAAAGGCCGCTCCCTGAAGCATATCCCATTTCACGAATCCGCTTACCCAGTAGCGGGGAAAACGCTTGCTTAAAGCAGCGACCAACTGGCTGCCTGCATAGCCGCTGCGGGCTTTATAAACCGGGCGATCCGGGCGGGCATAAGTTGCATCAACGCCGTAAAAAAACTGGTTGTAGCGGCTATCGGTAAAAATCAGGCCTGCGCCCATTCCCAGATTCCATCCGGCTTGATCGAATACATCCTGCACATCGAGATTCAATTGCGGCTGAAACATAAAACCGATATCACGCAAGTAAGAAAAATCAGTGGCGATCACCGAACGCAGAGGCAAACGCAATTCCAGCCGGGCATGATTGGATGGCGTTTTGTACAGAAAAATATTTAACGCGGGCCCGATTTCAAAAGTGGGATCAAGGTCAGGCATACCCTGTCGCGCGACATTGTTTCTGACCGGCACCGAGCCATTCATACTCACGTCGAGTTCTGCATATTCATTGTGAAAAAACAGGCCGCGCATACGTTGACGATCAACTTTCAGGATGTCGCCGTGATAAATCACATAAGGTATCGGCAACAGATAACGATGCCGTTCATTCGAGCCGCGATAATCCGGGAAGTCAATATACGCAGCGCCCGCACCGGCCTCCCACTGAGGAACCTGCTCTGCGATTGCTGAAGGAGTGATGAATATGCAAGCCGCCCCAAGGGTGAAAATATTTTTTAGGAATCTCAAAACTTAATCCCGCCCCGTCGCGTGGCCCCAACATACCGCCTCAATTTCCACCAGCAAGTCGGCACGGCAAATATCAGCCTGCAGAACAATCAACTCCGCAGGTTTGCCAAATTCTTCCTGGATAATCCCCGCCACTTCGGCAAAATCTGCTGCATGACGCACGTAAACCTTAAAAGCCAGGCCGGTTGCATAATCCACGGGAGCGAATCCCTTCAGTACCGCCTGCGCGATTACGGTACGAATATTCACCAGCGTTTCCCGCGTTTGTAAACTCACCGACGCCGGGTACACCGTTTCGTGTCCCAGAATGCTGGCGGTACCGGAAATAAATAAAGTCGGTGCCGCATCCTGGAAAG
>JBDTPU010000345.1:0-16423 GCA_039932535.1 Gallionella sp.
TGTTGACAAATTCGGCACTAAGTCGTACCTCGCTATTCACTACACCGCTGGAGCTCGCCGTAATACCATCCACCGCTGTCGATTACCTGGCACAGGCCAAACCAGCGGGAAATATTTTTAATTTTTTTGAATATGGCGGCTATTTGAGCTGGCGGCTCTACCCGCAAAAAATATTCATCGACCAAAGAAATTTATCCTGGGATACCTATGAAGAATATTCGCAATGTTGGCGCGGCGATTATGCCCCTATATTCCGCAAATACCAGATAGGCGTGGTGTTTTATCCTGTTCATGAAAGATCGTCTGGCAAACTGTCCAGGCTGGTGGCTAGGTTGCTTAATGATCCGCAGTGGGGAGTGGGCTACTACAATGGGCGGGATATTATTTTTATGAGGAATGATATCAGCGGTAATCTATCTCTGCTCAACAAGCCTATGGTAGTAGCTAATATACTCAGGTTATGAATGTTAGTACATGTGAACTGCAATGACATGCCATATCGCACTGAATGCGAGCACAGGTAAAGGCGCAAAGTTTTTTCAGGAAGGGAACCCGTTTGCGCAACGGGTAGGGCAACAAACTGAGCAGCATCAGTCCACTCACCAGACCCATATTGTAGCCAACCATCTCCCGGTTTATACGGCAGGCTCGGCATCAGTAACCGGCCTTCCGAAACATTTCTTAAATCGAGTCGGGTGACCTATTCTTTTTTAGTACGCTTCAAATTCTTATCAAAAATTGCCAGCAGGATCAGTGCATATGTAACTAATCTAATCCAATAATAAATAGGAGACGTTTCGTTAATACCCGCATGAAATCTCAATCCCATGAAAATCCGGTTGCATCCTTCAATTAAAAATGACGCTCCAAAAAACAGAAAGAATCTATCTTTCGTGCTTTTCCAAAAACGCAAGAAAAATAACCCTATGGTAGCGGACGCCATGGCTATGGCACCTAATAAAATCGTATTGATTGAGTGCATTACAATCCCTCCCATATCAGCCCGTATAACAGCAGCAATAATGAAATGAGCCCTACCCCCAATCTCCAAGTCGATAGGTCTGTAGTAAGGAATATGGTGTTATCCAATACCACGAGAATATTGTTTATCGATAATGCCGAAAAACATAAGCCACTCCAAAATAAAAGACGGTATTTATTCCGAACGTAGCCTCGGAACAGCAGCCATGCACACATTATCGAGGTAAGAGCACACAACACATAGATCGCTTTCTCCATCTCCATATAGCCCCTTTTACCATTTAAAGGCATCTGCAAAATGCTGAGCCGGTTTGCTTGCGGTGGAATGAATAAGATTGGTGACACCGACAATATTAGTCGAATAGACGTCAGCAAGACGGTCACACATAGCCGACAACTCTTTTGATGACTGTTCAAATCGATACATATTGGTTTCGACAACGTTCACAAAACCAGCTTTTTGTAATTCTGACAACAATTCCTCTGCTTTTTTTTCGCTGACATAAACTCGCCGGGCAAGACTCTTGGGATCCCAAGCTATGCTGGGATCATTGCGCAATAAAATCAGCGACTCTAAATAGGGGACAGAAGGGATGCGGGTAAGGATAAATTTCCTTAAATCATCAGGAAAAGTATCACGATCCATCACTTCCCCCTACCCCAGGAAAATTACAAGGAATGCGGGAGTTTTGCGAGGATATTTTCGCTAATGTTTCGGTATGATGCGGTTGAATCTGATCCCAGGAAAAGCGCCACTCCCAGTTGCCGATGGGTCGGCCAGGAAAATTCATCCGATGATCGCCCGATAGTCCCAGTACATCCTGCAGCGGAAAAATAACGAGACTAGCCACTGATTTTGAAATAGCGCGCATTAAATCCCAGTGAATTTCATGTCCATTGGTACCTAGATAATGCAGTGCAAAAGCTTTTTCCTGATCCGATATCGAATTCCACCAACTGATTGTTGTGTCGTTATCATGTGTGCCCGTGTAAGCAATCGTGTTGGGAACATAGTGATGCGGCAAAAAGTGGTTGCTGTCTCCGTCACCAAACGCAAAATGCAGAATGCGCATGCCGGGCAGCTTGAATTTGTCGCGCAGTTCGATTACGTCTTGCGTGATCAAACCCAGATCCTCGGCAATGATGGGTAAATGCGGAAAGGCTGTTTCAAATGCTTCAAATAGTTTTTCTGACGGACCGCTTGCCCATTTGCCATTGATCGCATTGGGTGCATCCGCCGCTATTTCCCAATAGGCCACAAAACCGCGGAAATGATCAATACGCACCAAGTCGGCAAGCTGCAACGCATGGCGCATGCGTGTTATCCACCATGCATAGCCGGACTGCTCATGCACGTCCCAGCGATACAGCGGATTCCCCCACAACTGGCCGGTTTCGCTGAAATAATCGGGCGGCACACCAGCCACAAATAAAGGCCGACCATTCTCGTCCAGCTCGAACAACTCCTGATGTGCCCACACATCGGCGCTATGATAGGCCACAAATATCGGCACGTCACCAATAATTTTCACGCCACGCTCGTTGGCATATAATCTCAAATCAGACCATTGACGCGCAAAGCACCATTGGCAAAATTTCCAGAAACGAATTTCGTCCGCGCAGGTCATTTCCACAATGCGCAGTGCCTGCGCTTTTCTATGCGCAAGATCCTGGGGCCATAGCCTCCACTCGCGCCAATTTTCGCGCTCCGCAATTGCCATGAATAACGTGTAGTCTTCCAGCCAGTCACTTTCTGCAATGCAGAACTCGGTATAGTCGCGGTGCATATCATCGTGACCGCTCGCAAAAAAATTTCCGGCGGCGCGGCGCAGCCGCTCAATTCGGAATGGCCGTAGCAATGCGAAGTCTACCCGGTCAGGTCGAAAGTCTGGATGCGGCGTCAGCTCCTCGGAACTGAGCCAGCCATGGCTGGATAATTCAGCCAGGTCAATAAGAAGAATATTGCCGGCGAAAGCAGAGCTGCTCATATAGGGAGAATTGCCCGGCCCGATTTCGCCTAATGGCAATACCTGCCAATAAGTTTGACCGGCACTGACCAGCCAATCGACAAACCGATATGCGTGCGAACCGAAGTCACCGGCACCGAATTCGCCGGGGAGCGAAGTCGGATGAAGCAAGATGCCACTGGCGCGATCCGTTAGCATTAGAGCAATAACAATGAGCAGCAGGTTGGCTTATTCCGAAGCGCGGCGCATTGCTCCGCCCGCTTCGGGAGCGCCGCCGCCCTGACTGATAGGTTCTGATAAATTGGGTGGCGGTGGCAATTTCAACAGGTGATACAACTCAGTCAGGTTGTGGCGGAACAGCCGATCAAAACTGGCCACCGCGTGCGAAGGGTTATAGTCGCCAAACCACCAGAACCAGTCCGAACTTTCGCAGCAACAAAGCTGCCTCTCGGCGGCATCTTGTTCCGCTTGGTTAAGTCGGCCACTGGACATGACCATGTCGAAACTCTGCTTGGCGACACACAGCAAATCCCAAGCGTGATTTTTGTCCTTGGAACCTATCCAGGTTGAAAAATTACCATACACCCAACTTCCCGCAACGATACGCGGCAATGTGTGCGGCTTGGCATGGCCGGCGTCAGTGTCGTCCAGATATTCACGGTAAGTGCGGGTGCGAATATGGGCGTGCGCTTCAAGCTCGGTATACAACTCATCCAGGAAATAAAATCCATTGTAGGAATAATATTCCCACGCATTTTCCCCATCCAGAATCACGCTGACGACCGGCGTTTCATCGCCCTGCGCTTGCTGGGCAATCGCTTCGATCTGCTCGACAAAATGTCTTGCCGCATCCTGCCCATGCCAGCGTGAATATTCAAACCCAATCAAATCTGACAAACGATCATCACGGAAAAAACAGCTCAAACCATCCGCGCCTTTTTCCAGTTGATAAGGGCGATACAAGTATTGGGGATGTCTGGGCACGGCTGGCTGCAAGGGATGCAAACTATTGACCAACACGCCCTCCCCGCTCGCTACCCAGCGACAACCTTCGGTGGCAAATACCTCCAGCGTTTCAGATGAAATCGAACCTTCGGCGGGCCACATGCCCTGCGGCTCGGCGCCAAAACGTGCGCGATGGCTTTTCTTGGCTGACTGGATGTGGGCTGTTACCCGCTGCTTGCCCTTGGGATAATGGGGAGAGTTAGGCAAAGGCGCGTCTGGCATCGTCTCGGTGGCGCTGGCAAAATCAATCAGCAGCGGCGCCAGCGGATGATAATGGGGCGTCGTGGAAATTTCGATTTGTCCCGATTCGGCCAACTTGCGATAGCGCGGGATAACGCCGCTGATTAATTCTCCGATCAGGTCGAGCAGTTGTTTGCGGTCTTCATAGCTGAAGCCTTCGGCCTTGCTCATCAAACGTGCTACCAGCGCATGCTCGCGACGCACGCTTTCGCCGCACCAGGCCAAGTGATACCAGGTCAGCAGATCCGCCACGTATTGTCCCGACAAAAAGGACAGCGCAGTTTCCTTGTCGGCTTGCACCAGATTGAACAATTCCCACAGGCGTTTATAAGCCGGGTAGGGCAAAATCATTTTGGTGTGGTTGCTGCGGAAGCACGCGTCAAATGCCAATTGCCGCAGTTCCATCGGAATATTACTGGGATGCTCATGAACTAGCAGGCGCAATAAAGGATCGCGCAATTGTCCGGTAGCAAACTGGTCTGTGTAGTCATCCAGCTGGTCGAGCAGGATGGGAACGAAATTCACCACAGCGCGAACTTTGGGGTGTCTCTCCAAGTGATAAGCCATGTCGGTGTAATCCTTGATGGCATGCAGATAAGTCCACGGCAATACAAAATCGCCGCTGGCATAATCGCGGTAATCCGGCTGGTGCATGTGCCAGAGAAAAACTAAATCAACGGTTTTTTTCATTGTAGGAAATCCTGCCTGTGGCGGCAGGACATTAAAATCAGTAAATTAAAATCAACGGTGACGATGGGTTTTTTGCCCGAGCATGTCCGGGGTAATGAGCGTTACGCCGTTCGGGCTGACATGGAAACGTTTGCGATCAGCTTCCGGATTAACTCCGGCTACCAATCCGTCCGGTATCTTGCAACTTTTGTCCACGATGACGCGCTTCAACGTGACCTCGCGACCCACTTCCACTCTAGGCAATAGCACCGAATCTTCGATGGTGCAATAGGCGTTCACGAGCACATTGGAAAACAACAGCGAGCGGCGTACCGTCGAACCGCTGACTATACATCCGCCGGACACCAGCGAGTCTATGGCCATGCCGCGACGTTCTTCTTCATCAAATACAAATTTGGCCGGGGGTAATTGCTCCTGATGCGTCCAGATCGGCCATTCCTGATCGTACATGTTCAGGTCGGGAAGCACCTTGGTCAATTCCATATTGGCTTCCCAATAGGAATCGATGGTTCCCACATCGCGCCAGTAAGGCACGTTGTCGTCGCCCATTCCCACGCAACTTTGCTCGAAGTTTTGCGCGAACACCTGATATTTATCTATCATGTGAGGGATCATGTTATGGCCAAAATCATGGCTGGAGCTATTATCGTCGGCATCGCGTATCAATTGTTCGAAAAGGAATTTGGTGTTGAATACATAGATGCCCATGCTGGCCAATGCCCGGTCAGGCTTACCGGGCATTGGTGTGGGGTTAGCGGGTTTCTCGGCAAATTCGACTACGCGAGAATTTTCATCCACACCCATCACACCAAAACCGGATGCCTCGGCAATCGGTACTTCCAGGCAGGCTACCGTCATGTCGGCTTTATTGTCCACATGGAAAGCCAGCAACTTGGCATAGTCCATTTTGTATACATGGTCACCGGCCAGTATCAATACATAATCGGGATTCGAGGTGCGCAGAATATCCAGATTCTGAAACACCGCATCTGCGGTGCCTTTATACCAATAGTTTTCGCTGACCCGCTGCTGCGCCGGCAACAAGTCAACGAACTCGCCGAATTGGCCATTCAGGAATGACCAGCCGCGCTGGATATGCTGAATCAGGCTGTGCGATTTATATTGCGTCGCCACGCCGATGCGGCGGATGCCGGAGTTCACGCAATTGGACAGCACGAAATCGATGATGCGAAATTTGCCACCGAAAGGAACCGCCGGTTTGGCACGCCAGTCAGTCAGTTCATGCAGACGGCTACCCCGACCGCCCGCCAATACCATTGCATAAGTATTTTTGGTGATGTGGCTGATGAAACGAGGTGCCGGGTCGCCTACTGGCACTTGAAGTTTTTTTTGCAGGTAACCAAATTCAGTGTTCATTTAACACTCCTGAGAAACCTTTTTTAGAATGCCATCATTATCGTTTACAATTGTCCTGCTAGACAAGGGAAGCTCTGATTAAATCCGTTCGCATTGAACCCTTGGTCTTCGCCCGGCACTAAAGGCTGTATCGAATGCATCCATTATAAATCGTGGAGTTGCTTAAGGCTTCGGCTGGCTCAGCCCGTACGGTTGAATAAATCAGAGGTTGCAAAATAAACTGAGGGCTCAAGTTAGGTGAATATGCTGATCGAATCACTGCTGCAAACCCGTCTCTATGACCCGTTTGCTTTACTCGGTCTGCATCACGAAGACACGGACTGGGTCATCCGTGTATACGAGCCTTCCGCCACGCAAGTTGCGCTGCTCACCAAAGGTGATAGCGAACCTCTAAAGCGCATACACCCAGCCGGGATTTTTGAATGGCGCGGCAAAACGGAACCGGTTCGCCCTTACCGCTTGCGCAGGCACTATGGCAGCGTGACTCATGACGTCTTTGATCCCTATCAATTCCCCAGCCATATTTCCCAGCAGGATTTATATTTATTCAGCGAAGGCAATTTGCGCCAGGGCTATCGGATGCTGGGTTCGCACGCGATCGAAATCAATGGCGTGAAGGGTATCCGATTTGCAGTCTGGGCGCCGAGCGCAGAACGTACCAGTGTGGTGGGCGAGTTCAACCAGTGGGATGGCCGTATTCATCCGATGCGCTCACTGGGTTCCAGTGGAGTGTGGGAATTATTCATTCCTGAAATTTCGCAACACGCGCTATACCGTTTTGAAATACGCAATCGCGACACCGGCCAGGTGCTGATCAAAACGGACCCGTATGCGCAAGGGTACGAATTGCGTCCCGGTACTGCGGCACTCGCCGCCGCCGCCAATCGGCATCACTGGCAGGATACCGAATGGATGCAGCGACGCGGGCAGTGGGACTGGTTGCATGGCGCGATCAATATTTACGAAGCGCATGCCGGTTCGTGGAAACGTCACCCGGATGGCCGTTTCTACACCTATAGCGAATTGGCAACCGACCTCGTGCCTTACGTCAAAGGCATGGGTTATACGCACATCGAACTGATGCCAATCTCCGAACATCCGCTGGATGAATCGTGGGGCTATCAAGCCACCGGTTATTTCGCCGCGACCAGCCGCTTTGGTTCTCCCGACGAGTTGCGTCACTTTATTGACACCTGTCACCAGGCGGACATCGGTGTGATTCTCGATTGGGTACCGGCGCACTTTCCGCAAGACAGCTGGGCACTAGCCAAGTTCGATGGCACGGCATTGTATGAACACGCCGATCCGCGCCTTGGTTTTCATCAGGATTGGGGAACGCATATTTTCAATTACGGACGCAACGAAGTTAAATGCTTTCTATTGTCCAGCGCGCATTTCTGGTTATCCGAATTTCACTTCGACGGCCTGCGCGTAGATGCAGTCGCATCAATGTTGTATCTGGATTATTCGCGCAAGGCGGACGAATGGATCCCCAATAAATACGGCGGCCGCGAGAACCTCGAAGCAGTAGCGTTCCTGCATGAACTGAACGTGATGGTGCATGAGGAATTTCCCGGCGCGCTGACCATGGCGGAAGAATCCACCGCGTGGCCGGGCGTGTCGCGCCCGGTTTATCTGGGCGGGCTGGGGTTTTCGATCAAATGGAACATGGGCTGGATGAACGACACGCTGAGTTATTTCCGCCACGAGCCGGTGCATCGCCGCTATCACCATAGCCAGCTTACCTTCGGCCAGCTTTACGCCTATACCGAAAATTTCGTGATGCCGTTCTCGCATGATGAAGTCGTGCATGGCAAAGGTTCGCTATTGTCCAAAATGCCCGGCGATGCCTGGCAGAAGTTTGCCAACCTGCGTTTGCTGCTGACTTACCAGATGACCAGCCCGGGCAAGAAGCTCAACTTCATGGGGAATGAAATTGCCCAGGGACGCGAGTGGCAATCCAGATGGGAACTGGAATGGTGGCAGTTGGGTGAAGAGCTGCACCGCGGCATACAGAATCTGACCCATGACCTCAACCGTCTTTATAGCAAACTGACTGCGCTGCATGATCTGGACTTTCAGCCGGAGGGGTTTTCATGGATAGACTGCAACGATGCGGAAAAATCGGTGTTGTCCTATCAGCGTCGCGCACGCGATGAATCAATTGCTGTCATCGCATTAAACCTCACCCCGGTGCCGCGCAGCCATTATCGTATCGGCCTGCCGGTGCAAGCCCAATACCGCGAAGTGCTGAACAGCGATTCGCAACATTACGCAGGCAGCAACCTCGGCAACGCCGGATTGATCAATGCCGAAGCAGTTCCGTGGATGGGACTGCCCTACTCCGCCCAGATCGCTTTGCCGCCGCTGGCCGGTGTAATTCTTGTGCCTGAGGAATAACTGTATTATTGTTTATTTGAAGTAACCATCATGTCAAAACTTACCCAATCCACTGCATGGCAGGCGCTCAACGCGCATTACGCCGTCATGGAACCCATGCAGATGCGCCAGCTATTTCGGGACGATCAGGCGCGCTTTGATAAATTTTCGCTGCAATTTAGCAGCCTGCTTTTCGATTACTCCAAGAATTGTATCAATGCTGAAACCATCAAGCTGCTGGTGGCGCTCGCCGAGCAAACCGGGTTGCGCAACCGCGTCGAGAGCATGTTCGGTGGCGAAAAAATAAATGTCACCGAACAACGTGCGGCCTTGCATACTGCGCTGCGCAACCGCTCCGGCCAGCCCGTGTATGTGGATGGCAAAAACGTCATGCCCGATGTGCAGCGCGTGCTGGAATTGATGCGCCGTTTTTCCGATGCGGTACGCAACGGCAAGCACCTCGGGCATACCGGAAAGCCTATCCGCGACATCGTCAACATCGGCATCGGCGGCTCCGACCTCGGCCCGCTGATGGTGTGCGAAGCGCTCAAACCTTATGCAAAGAATCTGCGTGTGCATTTTGTTTCCAACATCGACGGCACACATCTCACCGAAACGCTGAAAAATCTGGATGCGGAAACCACGCTGTTCATTGTCAGCTCAAAATCTTTTACTACGCAGGAAACCTTGACCAATGCCCACTCGGCGCGTACATGGCTGGTCTCGAAATTGGGCGCTGAGGAGGCCGTAGCGAAACATTTTGCCGCCGTTTCCACTAACCTCGAAGCTACCGAAAAATTTGGTATCAATCCGATCTGCGTATTCGAGTTCTGGGACTGGGTCGGCGGACGTTATTCATTATGGTCCGCCATCGGCCTGCCCATTGCGTTGTATCTGGGCATGGATAAATTTGAAGAATTACTGGGTGGCGCATACACAATGGACGAGCATTTCCGCAATGCGCCGCTGGACAAAAACATCCCTGTGCTGATGGGACTGCTCGGGATCTGGTATGGTAATTTCTTCGGCGCAAGCTCGAATGCGGTGTTGCCTTACGATCAATATCTGCACCGCTTCCCGGCCTATCTGCAACAGCTGGATATGGAGAGCAACGGCAAGGGCGTGGATCGCGATGGTCATGTGGTGGATTACGATACCGGCATGGCAGTGTGGGGTGAACCCGGCACCAACGGCCAGCATGCTTTTTACCAACTCATCCATCAGGGCACTCGGATGATACCGGCAGATTTCCTAGCTCCCTTGCATAGCCAGAATCCGCTCGGTGAACATCACGCCATCCTGCTCGCCAACTGCTTCGCGCAGACCGAAGCGTTGATGCTCGGCAAAACCGCAGCGGAAGCGCGCACCGAATTACTTGCGCAAGGCTTGCAAGGCGATGTGCTTGAAGCCTTGCTGCCGCACAAGATTTTTCCCGGCAACAAACCCACCAACACGCTGCTGTTCGACAAACTCGACCCGCACACGCTGGGCATGTTGATCGCGCTGTATGAGCACAAGGTGTTCGTGCAAAGCGTAGTGTGGAATATCAACCCGTTCGACCAATGGGGTGTTGAGCTGGGCAAGCAACTGGCGGGAAAAATCCTGCCGGAATTGCGCGATGGGTCAGCCACTACGCGGCACGACGCTTCGACCAGCGGATTAATCGATTATTTTCATCAACGCCATTAGGCCGCGAACATCTCTACCTCCGCTACACAAATCCTGCACTCCGTGTTTGGCTACACCGCTTTTCGCGGCGAACAGCAGGCGATAGTCGAACACGTCGCGGCGGGCGGCGATGCGCTGGTGCTGATGCCCACTGGCGGCGGTAAATCGCTGTGCTACCAGATTCCCGCATTGCTTCGTTCCGGCGTGGGTATAGTAGTTTCACCGCTGATCGCGTTAATGCAGGATCAGGTGGATGCGCTGCGCCAACTCGGCGTGAAAACCGCGTTCCTCAATTCCAGCATGACTGCCGACGCCGCACGTGAGGTGCAAGCGCAACTGCTGCGCGGTGAACTCGATCTGCTTTACGTCGCCCCGGAACGCCTGCTGATGCCGGGTTTTCTAGCGTTGCTGGAGCAAGCACAAGAAGATTCAGCGCTGGCATTATTCGCCATCGACGAAGCGCATTGCGTCTCACAATGGGGTCACGACTTCCGTCCCGAATACCGCGCGCTGACGGTATTGCATGAACGCTTTCCGAATGTGCCGCGCATCGCGCTGACCGCGACAGCCGATACGCCGACGCGCGGCGAGATCGTCGAACGCTTGGCGTTGCAGCAAGCGCGCCAATTCATTTCCAGCTTCGACCGCGCCAACATCCGCTATCGCGTCACGCAAAAAAATAATGCACGAAAGCAATTGCAGGCTTTTTTGGAAACAGAACATCCCGACGATGCAGGCATCGTGTATTGCCTGTCGCGCAAGAAAGTGGACGAAACCGCCGCATGGCTAAAAGAACACGGCTGGGATGCGTTGCCCTATCACGCGGGGCTGGATGCCGCGACGCGCAGTAAAAATCAGAGCCGTTTCCTGCGCGAAGAAGGCGTGGTGATGGTGGCGACCGTGGCGTTCGGCATGGGCATAGACAAACCCAACGTGCGCTTCGTCGCGCATCTGGACTTGCCAAAAAGTATGGAAGGCTATTATCAGGAAACCGGACGCGCCGGACGCGATGGTCTGCCCGCCAACGCCTGGCTGGCCTATGGTCTGGGCGATGTGGTCGCCATGCGTCAGATGATAGATAACGGTGAGGCTCCCGAAGAACGCAAGCGCCTGGAGCGACAAAAATTGGACGCGTTACTCGGTTACTGCGAATCCACCACCTGCCGCCATCAAACCGTGCTGCGCTATTTTAGCGAAGAACATTCCGGCAATTGCGGCGCATGCGATAACTGCCTGGAGCCGGTGGATACCTGGGATGCGACACTAGCCGCACAAATGGCACTGTCCTGTGTATACCGCACCGGACAACGCTTCGGCGCGGGACACTTGAGCGATGTGCTGATCGGCAAGGCCACCGAGCGCATCGAAAAATTTAATCATCAACGCCTCTCCACTTTCGGCATCGGCAAGGAATTCAGCGCCGCACAATGGAGCAGCGTGTATCGCCAACTGGTAGCAAGCGGAATATTGGAATCAGATATCGAAGCCTACGGCGGACTGAAACTCAGCGAAGCAGCACGCCCGATATTGCGCGGCGAACAATCCGTATGGCTGCGCCGCGATGCCGACCCGGCGATTCAAAAAGCCAAGCGCAAAGCTGAACGCACCGAACGTACTGCCAAGGCCAGAGAACCTTTTGCCGGTGCAAATAATGATCCGCTATGGCTGGCCCTCAAAGCCAAACGTACGGAACTCGCCCGCGAGCAAGGCGTGCCGCCGTATGTTATTTTTCACGATAGCACCTTGCTGGAAATCCTCAATCACCGCCCCGCCACGTTGGACGAAATGGCTCAGGTCAGTGGCGTCGGGCAAGCCAAGCTGGCGCGTTATGGCGATGAGTTTTTGAGTGTGTTGAAAGGTTTTGATGGAAGGACTGCAGGCTAGGAGAAACCGTGTTTCCACTTTTATTATCATCAAAAAATTTCACCCAGGCACGGGCTATTGACCAAGCAGCTTTCTGACGTCTGGCAGCAATTTGGTAAGGCCGTAACTTTCACCCAGTTTAATTGCATCTGCGGTTGGCACATTCTGTATCCATGCCGCACGCAATGCCATCAGCGCGCCTACCCGGTTGCTACTGGAGCAATGGATCAGCACTTTTTCGTTGCTAATTTTTCCCAGCACAGTATCAAACAGCTTGACATTATCACGCGTGAGATCGCTGCCCCCCTCAATTGGAATATTGTAATAGGCCATGCCTGCTTTGGTGACCATGGCCGCCTCATTCAAGTCTGGAGTTTCCTTCGGTGGGCGAAGGTTTATGACATGCGCCACCCCCGCCTTGGCGAACGCCGCGAAATCCTCAGGCTTGGGTTGTCCGGCCACATACAGAGTACTGTCTGGGTGCTTCAAATTCATTACCCCTTCCAACTCTTTCGGGATTTCAGATGCGACACTCGGCAGTGAAAACACCAGCAATGAAATCAGTGTAAGCACTCCTGCTGAAAAAGTTTTTTTCATGATCAATTTCTCCAAAAATTAGGCTTCAACTACTGCGTCGCGTGGTTCCACTCACTTTTATTCTCCTAGCCTAGCCTTGCCTCTTCACCACATTCAGATATACCTCGTGATATGCCTCAGCACTTTTTTTCCAACTGAAGTCTTTGCTCATGCAATTTTTGCATAAGGCGTTCCATTTGTTTGTGTCCTGATAGAGATCAACTGCGCGTTGTATGGTGGCGTATAAATTTTCAGCGGTCATGCCACTGAATGTAAATCCGCTTGCGGTGCCGTCTGAGAGAGTTGCTTCGATGCAATCAACCACTGAATCTACCAGGCCGCCGGTGGCGTGGACGATGGGAGGCGTTCCATAGCGTTGGCTATACAGCTGGTTCAAGCCGCAGGGTTCAAAACGCGAAGGCATGACAAACATATCTGCCCCTGCTTCGATCTGGTGTGCAAGCGCTTCGTCAAAACCGATCACCACAGCAATCTTGCCGGGATAGCGTTGTGATAAATCACGCGCGGTTTTCTGCATTTGCACATCGCCACTGCCGAGCATCGCTAATTGCACCGGCAGCTCGGCCAACAGTGGCGCGATTTCCAGCAGCAGATCCAGGCCTTTCTGCTCGGTGAAGCGGCTGACTATGCCGAGTAGAGGCCTATCCGGCTCCAGATTCAAATTCAGTTTTCTTTGCAAAGCTTTTTTATTGGCGGCTTTGCCGGTCACCTGCGCGCTACTGTAGGTGCTGGCGAGATGCGGGTCGTTTGCCGGATTCCATTCATCCGTATCGATGCCATTGAGTATACCGGTGAGATTGGCGCGACGCGTGGCCAGCAAACCTTGCATTCCGAAACCGAGTGCTTCGCGTTGAATTTCTTTGGCGTAATTCGGGCTGACGGTGGTGAGATGATCGGCATAAAATAACCCTGCTTTGAGAAAGGATAGTTTGCCGAAAAATTCTACCCCGTTGATGTTGAAACAGGAGGGCGGCAAGTGTAATTTTTCCAGCATCGTGGCGGGGAAAATTCCCTGAAAAGCCAGATTGTGCACGGTCATCACGCTAGGCGCTGCATCCGGCGCGAAATGTAAATAGGCGGGGGTCAAGCCGGTTTGCCAGTCGTTGCAATGCACCAGATCGGGGTGCCATTCCAGCGGTGATGCGCTGCTGGCCAGTAGCGCAGCAACTTTGGATAGCAAACCGAAACGCTGCGCGTTATCCGTCCAGTCATGACCGCTGGCATCTTGATAAGGGCCACCTGCGCGCTGATACAAGCTCGGGCAATCGAGCACAAATATCGGTAGGTCATTCGCCATTTTTCCCGACAACAACCGTGCGGCAGGAAAGCCCGGCAAGTCATCGAAAGTCGCTGCCACTACAGGTTGCGCCAGTTGCGCCATGACCTGGTTATAGCCCGGCACCAACACGCGCATATCCACGCCGATGGCGCGCAACGCAGCGGGCAACGCACCGCTCACATCGGCCAGGCCTCCCGTTTTTATCCACGGAGAAATTTCGGAAGTCGCAAACAGGATTTTTAATTCGGCCATTTCAAACTTCCCATGAAATATCGCTGACCTCCGCACAACGGGGTGAATGCGGAGACTCCATTACAGCCAGCGCATCATGCCCATCTCAAATGGATGGGTCACCATCTCATGATAAGGATAAGTACGAACATGATATTCCAGTTTGCCGCACTGCTCCGGTTGGACCTCCAGTGCGAATATGTTTTCGCCTGCTTCGGTCAATGTGCCGGTGGCTTCAAAGCGGTAATGGCGTGAGCTCTGCAAATTTTCATGTTTGGTCAGCAACCCCAGCAACATCTCCACCACCACGTCGTTAGGATTGAGGCCATTGAGCTTGACCGCTACTTCAAAGCGCAAACTTTCGCCGTAGTTGATTTCCATTTGCGGAGTATCCATGCGGCGCAGTGTCACACCTGACCAGGCTTTGTGTACACGTGCTTTCCATTTGGCGATGATGTGCGAATTTTCGTATTGGCTTTGTTTGTATAAACGATGTTGCTGGCTGGCTGGCAAATAGCATTTAACCAGATATTCCCCCACCATGCGCTTGGAATTGAAGCGCGGCATGATGGTCGCCATCGAGCGCTTGGCCATCTTCACCCAATTGGGCGAAAAGCCCATTTTGCCGTGATCGTAATACAGCGGCACGACTTGATCCTGCAACAATTCGTAGAGCGTGCGGGTTTCTTCTCGCGTGCGGGCTTCTTCGCTCAGCGATTCCGATACGGGTTTGATTGCCCAGCCATTCTCGCCGTCATAACTTTCACCCCACCAGCCGTCCAGCACAGACAGGTTGATGGTGCCATTGATACCGGCCTTCATGCCGGAAGTGCCGCTGGCTTCCAGTGGATAGAGCGGGTTATTCAACCAGACATCCACACCGGCCACCAGCTTGCGCGCCAAACCCAGATCGTAGCCTTCCACCATCAATATCTTGCCCATGAATTCCGGCATCTTGGCGATCTGGGTAATACGGCGTATCAGATCCTGCCCGGGAATGTCCGCCGGATGTGCTTTGCCGGCAAAGATGAAAACTGCCGGACGTTCCGCGTTGTGCAAAATATCACGCAGCCAGTCGAGATCGTGGAACAACATAGTGGCACGCTTGTAAGTCGCAAAGCGGCGCGCAAAACCGATGGTAAGAATATTCGGATTTTCCGGATTAACGTACTTGAGCAGCCGATCCCGATGCGCCTCGGAGCCGTGATTGCGGAAATGTTGCGCGCTGATACGTTCACTCACCATATTCAACATCTTGGCTTTCAGCGATTGACGCACACTCCAGAATAAATGGTCCGGGATATTTTTGACGTCTTCCCAGAATTCCACGTCATTCATATGCGCGCTCCATTCCGATCCGAGATGACGCTCCAGCACTTCGATCCATTCAGAAGCCAGAAAAGTCGGCGCATGCACGCCATTGGTAATATAGGTCATCGGATTTTCTTCAGGTTCGATTTCCGGCCACATGCCGCCGCAAATTTTTGCTGATACTTCGCCGTGGATGCGCGATACACCATTATTGAAACGGGTGCCGCGTATGGCCAATGCGGTCATGTTGAAATCGGGACTATCTGTGGCGTGACCCAGCGCGAGAAATTCCCCGCGGCTCAGTTTAATTTCCGGATAATAATGTTCGAAATAATTTTGCACCATGCTTTCGCTGAAGTAGTCATGCCCGGCCGGAACCGGCGTATGCGTGGTGAAAACGGTATTGACCGCTACATATTCAAGCGCGGATGCGAAATCCAGGCCGGCAACATTGATTTTTTGCCGGATGCGCTCCAGCACCAGAAAGGCCGCGTGTCCTTCGTTGATATGCCAAACGGTCGGCTTTAACCCCAATACCTGCAACGCCCGCACACCACCGATTCCCAGTACGATTTCCTGCTCGATACGCATCACCTTGTCGCCGCCATACAGGCGGTGAGTAATGTTACGGTCGTGCGGACTGTTGCTGGCCAAATCCGTGTCCAGCAAATACAGCGTAATGTGCCCGATGCGGGCTTGCCATATTTTTATATTGAGTTTGCGGCCCGGCAGATCTACCGCTGTATAGGCTTCTGAACCATCCGCAAGTTTGGATGGAGTAATAGGCAGGTCATCAAAATCGGAAATGGTATTGGTCGCGATCTGATTGCCTTCG
>JBDTPU010000346.1:0-2723 GCA_039932535.1 Gallionella sp.
AGGTTCTCGCACCCTTTGGGTGTATCGAACCATAGTTTTAGACTTAAATCAGCGCTTCCCTAAGTTAAATCAGAGCTGCTGCATATTACAATAGACGCCCGTCCTTGCGAATTTTACCGGAGCTACGCCATGCCGAATCAAACCGATCTGTTGATGTTGCGCAACAAGTTGCGCGCGTTTGCCGCGACGCGCGACTGGGATCAGTTTCACTCGCCAAAAAATCTGAGTATGGCGCTGATGGTCGAAGTCGCCGAGTTGATGGAGCATTTTCAATGGCTGACTGAAGCGCAGTCGTTGGCCGTCACCGCAGAAAATAAACATGCTGTCAGTGAAGAACTCGCCGATATCCTGCTTTATCTGGTACGTCTGGCGGACAAGCTGGGTGTGGATTTGCAGCAGGCCGCGTTGGACAAGCTGGAGAAGAACGCGGTGAAATACCCGGCGGAGCAAGTGCGCGGAAGCGCTCGGAAATATTCGGATTATCCTTAATCCGAAGATTGAACTCCCGCTATCCTTCGATACGCGCATGAAACCGCGCTACTCAGGACGAACGGGAGTTCTTCAAAATAGTGAGCAGTCCGTTCGCCCTGCGTAGCGGGCGTATCGAAGGGTTTTTGAACCCCAGTTGCCCTTTCCAGGATTACGGGTGAAGCACCTGATTGACTTTGCCCAGGTCTGCTTCACCCAGTGTACCCGCTGCCTGTTTCAAGCGCAGTTGGTTGAGAAGATAATTGTACTGAGCCTGATACAAATCACGGCGGGTGGCAAAAAGTTGTTGCTGCGCATTCAGCACATCGAGGTTGGTGCGCACGCCGACTTCCTGTCCCAGCTTGCTGGCCTGCAATAGGCTTTCGCCGGAACTGAGCGCTTGTTGCAACGCCTGAACCTGGGCGACGCCGCTGACCACACTCAGATAAGATTGACGTACTTGCTGCGCCACATTGCGGCGGGCATTTTCCAATTCCTGCCTGGCGCGTTCACGATTGGCTTCTGCTTCGCGCCACCTCGAATTCACCACGCCGCCCTGAAACAGCGGCATGTTCAGTTGCACGCCGACGCTCTTATTGGTGGTCTCGCTGCCTAAACCAAAGCTGCCGCCGTTGGCATTATTTTTGGAATAGTTGGCCACCAGATCCACGGTCGGATAATGTCCGCCGCGATTGCGCGCAACTTCTTTGTCGGCGATCTCGGTGGCCGTCTGGGCGATGGCAAGCTGCAAATTATTCATCTGCGCCTGGTCTACCCACTTCTCCATGTCGGCTGGTTGCGGGGCTTCCGGCTTGAGTTCTTTGCCAAGGTGGGCAAGGTCGCCCGGCGTTGCATTGATCAGCTGCTGCAAGGCGCTGCGTTTGATTTCCAGATTGTTCTGCGCGGCAATCTCCTGCGCGCCGGTCAGGTCATAGCGCGCTTGCGCCTCCAGCGTATCGGTGATGGTGGCACTGCCCACTTCAAAATTGCGTTTGGCTTGTTCGAGTTGTTCGGAAATGGCGGTCTTCTGTGCATTGACCAGACCCACACTGTCCTGCGCGATCAGCACGTCGAAATAAGCTTGCGCCACGCGCACGATCAAATCCTGTTCGGCGATCTTGAGTTGCATCCCGGCTTGCGCGGCCTGCAATTCTGATTCGCTATAGGCTTGCCAGTTTTGCTGGCGGAACAAAGGTTGAACCAGATTCACGTTGTAGCCGTTGCTGTTGTAGCGATAGGTGCCGCCGGTAAATAAGGGCGGTGTCGCCGGACGATACTCGGTGGTCTGATCGTTGAATGTACTGTTCGCGCTGAGGTTGATCGAGGGCAATAATAACGAACGACCCTGCGTTAATTTTTCCTGCCCGGCTTGCTGCGTGGCGCGCGCAGCGGCAAACACCGGATCGTTCGCTTGTGCGGCATGGTAGGTTTCCAGCAGATCGGCGGCTTGTGCCCCACCGCTTGCGACCAGCGAGGCTGCCAGAAAAAGTGGTTTCAGTTTCATCAATTGTTGCACAACCAACATATTAGAAGTTGCTAATATATAGCTTATCGCCGTAATGCGCAATCCCATAAAACAATCCGGACAAACTCAGAACACGAACCGCTCGGGCTGCAACGCATTTTGCAGCGGTGCGACGCAGGTTTCCACGATATTGACGGTCTCAAAAATATCCGCTGCGACGCGCGTGATCAGCGTGGCTTCCATCACCGGCGCATCACCAACGATAGCGAACAGCCGCCCGCCCACGTTAAGACTATTCTGAAATGTAACGGGCAACACCGGTGTCGAACCGGTCAGCACAATCACATCATATTTTGCACCACCCCACCCGAGTGCTGCGTCGCCGATTTCCAGCGTGATGTTGTCGCGATGGTAGGGATGCAGATGTTGCCTGGCCAGCGCACTCAGTGCCGGCACGATCTCCACCGAGGTCACCTGCCCGGCCAGCATGGACAGCAACGCCGTCAGATAACCGCTGCCGGTACCCACTTCCAACACCTTGTCGCTGCGGGCAAGATGCAACTCCTGCACAGCGCGCGCCTCCAGCTTGGGCGGCCACATGGACACGCCATAGCCGAGCGGAATTTCCATATCCATGAATGCCATTTCGCGTTTGCTATCCGGCACGAAATGTTCACGACGCACGTATTTGAGCAACTCCAGAATCCGTCCTTCCAGCACATCCCAGGGACGAATCTGCTGCTCTATCATATTGAAGCGCGCCTGTTCCATATCCAGCATTCCCCTCTCC
>JBDTPU010000347.1:0-5676 GCA_039932535.1 Gallionella sp.
GGCTGCGCCAAGACCGGACGAAGTCCGAGAGTCTGGCGGCGTCCCCCTTGCGGGGGCTATGCCACCCGGTGTGCAGCGCGACGATTATGGTAGAATCGTGCGCATTTTTCTGAGTGCCAAAAGTGGCGCGGGTGTGGATGAGTTGCGGCTGGCCTTGACGGAAGCCAAAATCCTGCGCCAAACCTCCGCAGTTGTTGAGAATCAAACTAATCAAGCGAGTGACGAATATGGGATTGAATGATCCGCAATGGGGTAATAAAAACGGTGGTGGCCCGCCCGATCTGGAAGTGTTATTGCGCAAGCTCAATGCAAAAATAGCTGCGCTGCTGGGCGGTAAAGGCGGGGCAGGTAAACCCGGCGGCGGCGCGCCAATAAAAGGCTTTGCCGGGGGTATCGGCTTGATCGCCGTCATTATTTTATTGATCTGGCTGGGCAGTGGATTTTATATTGTGGATGCCAGTCAGCGCGGCGTGGTATTGCGCTTTGGCAAGCTGATTGAAACTACCCAATCCGGCCCGCATTGGCATTTGCCGTTCCCGATCGAAACCGTGCAAATTGTTAATTTGAGCCAGGTTCGCACCGTGGAAGTGGGCTATCGCGATAACGTCAAGAACAAGATAGTCAAGGAATCCTTGATGTTGACCGACGACGAAAACATCATCGACATCCAGTTTGCGGTGCAGTACTTTCTGAATGATCCTGCGGCGTATCTGTTCAACAACCGCATGCCCGAAGAGAACGTGCGTCAGGCTGCGGAAACCGCGATACGTGAAGTGGTCGGCAAGAACAAAATGGACTTCGTATTGTACGAGGGCCGCGAACAAGTGGCCGCCGCCGCAACCAAATTGATCCAGGAAATACTGGATCGTTACAAGTCCGGCATTCTGATCAGCAAGTTAACCATGCAGAACGCGCAACCGCCCGAACAGGTTCAGGCAGCTTTCGATGATGCGGTGAAAGCCGGACAGGATCGCGAGCGGCAAAAGAACGAAGGCCAGGCTTATGCCAATGATGTGATTCCGCGTGCCAGCGGTGCGGCGGCGCGGTTGATACAGGAATCGCAAGGCTACAAACAGAGTGTGATCGCCAATGCCGAAGGCGATGTGAGTCGTTTCAAACAAATACTTGTGGAATATGAAAAAGCGCCCGCCGTCACACGCGAACGGATGTATCTGGACATGATGCAGCAGGTGATGGGCAATATCAGCAAGGTGATGGTTGATCAAAAGAGCGGCAGCAGCCTGTTGTATTTGCCGCTGGATAAATTGATCGAAACCAGCCGTGCTGCGAGTACGGAAATAGATGCGCAGCCTGCTGCGAAATCCGCCGCGCCGGTTACCTCACAGGGCAATGACAATAATGCAGCACAGCGCGCACGTGATTCGCTGCTAAGCCGCGACCGGGAGACACGCTAATGAACAAGAATATCAGCAGGATACTGATCGGCGCAGCGGTTGCGCTGATTCTGGTGAGCATGAGCATGTTCGTGGTGGATCAGCGCCAGAATGCAATTGTATTTCAGCTGGGTGAAGTGGTCAGCGTCAAAACCGAACCGGGTCTGTATTTCAAGGTGCCGCTGATGCAGAACGTGCGCTACTTTGATTCGCGCATACTCACTCTGGATACCGGAGAGCCCGAGCGTTTCATCACCGCGGAAAAGAAAAACGTGATGGTGGATTCCTTCGTCAAATGGCGCATCGTGGATGTGAAGCAGTTTTACATCAGCGTGGGCGGCGATGAAATGCGCGCGGTAACGCGCTTGATGCAGACGGTGAATTCCAGCATGCGCGAGGAATTCGGCAAGCGCACCATCCACGAGGTGGTGTCCGGCGAGCGCGAGCGCATCATGACGGTGTTGCGGGAAAAGACTGACGCGGATGCGCGCAAAATAGGCGTGCAAGTGCTGGATGTGCGCCTCAAACGTGTTGATTTTCCGGTGGAGATCAGCGACTCAGTGTATCGCCGTATGGATGCCGAGCGTAAGCGTGTAGCCAATGAATTGCGTGCTTCCGGCGCGGCTGATGGCGAAAAAATCAAGGCCGATGCGGACAAACAACGCGAAGTGATCCTGGCTGAGGCTTATCGCGAAGCGCAGAAAACCAAAGGCGAGGGTGATGCCAAAGCTTCATCTTTATACGCGGGTGCATTTGGCCGCGATGCCGAATTCTATGCGTTTTATCGCAGTCTGGAAGCCTACAAGCAAAGCTTCAATAACAAGGGCGACGTGATGGTGGTAGATCCCAGCTCAGCTTTTTTCAAGTATTTTAAAACTCCGAGCAAGGCTGGAAAATAGTGTGTTCGATTATTGGCTGCTTGGTTTGGCGATGATGCTGGTGATTGAGGGAATGTTGCCGTTTGTGTTGCCGGAATTATGGCGCGAAACTTTCCGCAAACTGGTGACGCTGTCCGATGGGCAATTGCGCTTCGGCGGTCTCACCGCGATGCTGGTGGGGTTGCTGTTATTGTACTGGATCAAATAATGGGCATCTGATGCAAAACTGGCTGCTCCCCGAATACATAGAAGACATGCTGCCGGAAGAGGCATGGTGCGTTGAAGGCATGCGCGCACAATTTCTTGGCTTGCTGCGCAAGTCGGGATATCAACTGGTCGCTCCTCCGCTGCTGGAATATGCCGAATCATTGTTAATCGATGGCAGTGAAGACATGAGCTTGCGTACTTTCAAGCTGATCGACCAGTTGAGCGGGCGTACCTTGGCGCTGCGTGCCGACATTACGCCGCAAGTGGCGCGCATTGACGCGCATTTGCTCAATCGTCAAGGCGTGATGCGCTTGTGCTATGCGGGGAGTGTGCTGCACACCCAGCCGATGGGGCTGACGCGCACCCGCGAACTGCTGCAAATCGGTGCCGAGTTGTATGGGCATGGCGGCCTGGAAAGTGATCTGGAAATCCAGCAGCTGATGTTGCAATCACTGACACTGCTCGGTATTAAAGACGTGCATCTCGATCTCGGCCATGTCGGTGTATTTCGCGCGCTGGTGAACCATGCCAGGCTGGAAAAATCTTTGGAAAACGAATTATTTGCCGCGTTGCAAAGCAAGGACAATGCGACTCTGCAAATTTTGACGCAGTCTCGGGATGGATCAAAGCCAATGGATGCGGCCTTGCGTAACGCTATGCTGGTACTGCCGACCCTGTATGGCAATTGCGCCGAGGTGCTGGCAAAGGCGCGCAAGCTGTTGCCGGATTATCCGGAAATCAATGCCGCACTGGATGATCTGCAAAACATTTCCGGCAAGTTGCAGCCGCTGGTATCCAGCGTCGGCATCGACCTTGCCGACCTGCGTGGCTATCACTATCACAGTGGCATGGTGTTCGCTGCCTACCATACCGGGAGCCACGACGCGATTGCGCTGGGCGGACGTTATGACGATCTTGGCAAGAGCTTCGGGCGCGCGCGCGCAGCGACCGGATTCAGCATGGACCTGCGTCAATTGTATCGTTTGTTGCCGCCGCAAGCAGCGAGTTCAGGCATCTGCGCGCCGCATTACGAAAAACTTTTGTCCGGGCACCCGCTCGATGCCGCCGCGTTGCGCGACAAGATTACACAATTGCGCGCGGCGGGTGAAACCGTAGTGGTGGATTTGCTCGGCGATACAACATTGCGCGCAGAATTGCAGTGCGACCGTGAACTGGTTTTGCGCAATGGCGTGTGGCAGGTATTTGAAATGAAATAAACCCCTCCCGGCCTCCCCTGACAAGGGGAGAGCGCAGCGAGGGGTCAACCGGGAGGGGTTGAAGTTGTTAACAATCTATAGCAAATCAGGAATCGGTAATGGCTAAGAACGTCGTGGTGATCGGTACACAGTGGGGTGATGAAGGCAAGGGCAAGATCGTCGATTGGTTGACCGACCATGCGCAAGGCGTGGTGCGTTTCCAGGGTGGCCATAATGCCGGCCACACTCTGGTGATCGCGGGCAAAAAAACCGTGCTGCACCTGATTCCTTCCGGCATTCTGCGCGACCATGTGATGTGTTACATCGGCAACGGCGTGGTGTTATCTCCGCAAGCGTTGCTGAAAGAAATGGACGAATTGCAGCAGGCCGGGGTCGATGTCTATAACCGCCTGAAGATTTCCGAAGCCTGTCCGTTGATTCTGCCTTATCACGAAGCGATTGATAAGGCGCGCGAACTGGCGAAAGGCGATGCCAAGATCGGCACCACCGGACGCGGCATCGGCCCGGCCTACGAAGACAAGGTGGCGCGCCGCGCGATACGCCTGCATGACATTTTTTTCCGGGAACGCTTTGCTGCCATGCTGGGCGAAGTGTTGGACTACCACAACTTCGTGCTGAAAAATTATTTCCACGCCGCGACCGTTGATTTTCAAAAAACTCTGGATGATACGATGGCGCTGGCGGGACGCATAAAGCCGCTGGTGATGGATGTGCCGCGCGCTTTGCACGAAGCCAGTCAGTCCGGCAAGAGCTTGTTGTTCGAAGGCGCGCAAGGCGCGTTGCTGGACATTGATCACGGCACTTATCCGTTCGTCACCTCGAGCAATTGTATTTCCGGCGCGGCCTGCGCCGGTGCGGGAGTAGGCCCGCAGATGCTGCATTATGTGCTGGGCATCACCAAGGCTTACACCACGCGCGTCGGTTCCGGTCCGTTTCCGACCGAGCTTTATGATGCGGTAGATAAGCGCGATCCGATAGGCGAAGGTTTGGCCAGGCGCGGCCATGAATTCGGCTCCACCACCGGACGTGCGCGCCGCTGCGGCTGGTTCGATGCCGCTGCGCTGAAACGTTCGATCCAGATTAACGGTGTATCCGGTTTATGCGTGACCAAACTGGACGTGATGGACGGCATGGAAATAGTGCGCATTGGTGTGGGCTACCGCATCAATGGCGTTGAGAGCAATATTTTACCGGCAGGTGCGGATGCGCTGGAAGATTGCCAGGCCGTGTATGAAGAAATGCCGGGCTGGCGTGAAAGTACCCTGGGCGTGCAACACTATGAAGAATTGCCCAAGGCGGCGCGCAATTATCTGGAGCGCATCGCAGCGGTATGCGGCGTGCCGATTGATATGGTTTCGACCGGACCGGATCGGGATGAGACGATCGTATTGCGCCATCCGTTCGAGTAGTTCCAACGCCATATAGGGCTGGCATAAGTTGGTGAGTGGACAACGCCAATACGCGGTGCGCGTTCAGCACTGCGTTTTTTGTTTTTGCGTTTGAATTAAAAATTGCTGCACAGTCACGTAGACACATAGGTCGGGTTAGGAAGTTTCGAATGAACCGAATGAAAATTATTTCCCAGAAGAGGCTCGGTCACGTAAGCGCGACCCCGGCTCCGTTGCTGCGTGGTTGTTGCCGCTTTAGCGGCTTTACAACCACGGCGTACTCCTTGCGGGTGCACCGGATGCCTTTCGAGTCCTGGCGCGAAGCATGCTTCGCTGTTTCGGGCACGAAAAGAAAAGGCTCGCTTGCGCGAGCCGATTCATGTCTTGGTGCCCGAAAGAGGACTCGGTCACGCAAGCGCGACCCCGGCATCTGCTGCATCAGATGCCTTTCGAGTCCTGGCGCGAAGCATGCTTCGCTTTTTTGGGCACGAAAAGAAAAGGCTCGCTTGCGCGAGCCGATTTATATTTGGTGCCCGAAAGAGGACTCGAACCTCCACACCTTGCGGCACACGGACCTGAACCGTGCGCGTCT
>JBDTPU010000348.1:0-2499 GCA_039932535.1 Gallionella sp.
TTTCTGCAATCGCCTCGTTGAATGCATTCAGCAATTGCTCATCACTCAAATTACGTAGCATGTGCAAAGCAACGCGCTGCGGATTTTCATCTGCGATGATCGCATTCGCTACTGTTTGTTTTTGGGTCAAATACAATGCCGCGACATATACCTTGAAAAACAATTTGGTGCGCAAACCCGCACCATTCAAAACCAGATCGCTGGTGCCAAGATGCGCGCTGTCTGCCAGCTGCACTCCTGAAACTTCCAACGCGTTCACGTTCCAGCTCAAAAACAAGCAACACAACAGCACGAATATTCTCTTCATTTTCAGTTCCTCCAAAGTACCCAAGCAATTGGAAAGCCTAACGAGGCCATCAGGACAAGACGCAAGATTGCAAGAAACGGAGCGTCCAAAAGTAGTACATGAGGATTTCAAGCTGTCGAGCAACACCGTCATAATGACGCGCAGTAGCTTTACAACGCTTCAAAGATACCGGCCGCGCCCATGCCTGTCCCTATGCACATCGTCACCATACCGTATTTTAATTTGCGCCTGCGCAGGCCATGTAACAAGGTGGCAACGCGGATTGCACCGGTTGCGCCAAGCGGATGGCCAAGCGCAATCGCGCCTCCGAGCGGATTCACCTTCTTGCGATCCAGCCCGATATCATGGATCACCGCCAGCGCTTGCGCGGCAAATGCTTCGTTGAGTTCGATCCAATCCATATCCTCCAGACGCAATCCGGTTTGTTTCAGCACGCGCGGTATCGCCTCTTTCGGGCCGATGCCCATAATCGCCGGCGGCACACCCGCCACCGTGTAACCGACAAAGCGGCCTATCGGCGCGAGGTTATAGCGCTTCAATGCCGCTTCGCTGCACAGCAACACCGCACCCGCGCCGTCGGACATCTGCGAGCTGTTGCCCGCCGTAACCGAACCTGCTTTAGCGAAAACAGTTTTCAATTTTCCCAGCACTTCAAGCGAGGTATCGGCGCGCGGCCCTTCGTCCTGCGTTGCATCGCGTTTGGCGATACGCACTTCGCGGCTCGCCAGATCGGGCGAATGAGTGACTATGGTGTAAGGCGTAATCTCGTCCTTGAATTCGCCGTTCGCTGTCGCCTTCACGGCGCGCTGATGACTGCTTAGCGCAAACTCATCCTGCACTTCGCGCGACACTTTCCAGCGCTCGGCCACTTTCTCGGCAGTAACGCCCATACCGAATGCAATGGCAAAATTTTCATCACGCGCAAACACTTCCGGATTGAACGCGACCTTGTTGCCCATCATCGGCACCATGCTCATGCTCTCGACCCCAGCAGCGATCATCACCTCCGCTTCGCCCAAACGAATACGATCCGCCGCCATCGCCACCGCCTGCAAACCGGACGAACAAAAGCGATTCACCGTCACGCCCGGCACGCCTACCGGCAACCCCGCCAGCAACAGCGAGATGCGCGCCACGTTCATGCCCTGCTCCGCCTCCGGCATCGCACAACCGACGATCACATCGCCGATCTGCGTCGCGTCCAACGACGGCGCTTGCACCAGCATACTCTTCAGCACATGCGCCAGCAGATCATCTGGCCGCGTGTTGCGGAACATCCCGCGCGGCGCTTTGCCGACTGGTGTTCGTGTGGCCGCGACGATGTAGGCTTCCTGGACTTGCTTATTCATATACACCTCCGGGGAATGGGTTGTTCATGGTTCAATCTCATTTCTAAATTTGTGGTGCGGCATTGGGCACGGCGCGCCGTACCCCTACGGGGTGATTGGCTGTGTTAACAGAATGGGTGGCGTCAGGGTGCAAGAAATCTTCTGCCCATCGTTGCGGGTTGTTGGCAATGTATTCGGCGATGCCGGTGTAATCGGCTTCGTCGCGGATGACGTGTTCATAATAATTGCGTTGCCACACAGGTGCACCGGGGGTGTTGCGAATTTCATTGATGCATTTGGTAACGGCGGATTTGAATGATCGGATCATCGTTGGCACCGTTCCCACTGTAGGCTTGCCAAACCGCTCCACCGTAGGGGCACGGCGTGCCGTGCCCTCATCACCACGCAATATCAATATTCCATGAAAATGATTAGGCATGACAACGAATTCACCCAATTCGATTGTCGGATGGACTCTCGCCGTTTTCAACCATTCCGCTACCACGATCTCGCCAAGATTATTCAAAACCATTTCCAGTGCGAGATTGGGCACGGCACGCCGTGCCCCTACGTCACCGAATAGGCATTTACGGTCATGCGCGCAAATGGTGACGAAATAAGCCCCGGCCTGCGAATAATCGTATCCCTTCAGGCGAATACTGCTGCGACGATGAATGCCAGGCTCGTAGGGGCACGGCGTGCCGTGCCCTGGCGACCTTAACTGATCACCTTCATTAATTTCCTGAGCCATTTTCTCGTCCATACAATTTTCTTAGTTCCGCAACGGCTTCCCATTCTTCAGCATGTATTCCACCCGCGCTCTGGTCTTTTCCGTCGCCAGCAATTCCATGAAGTTCTTGCGTT
>JBDTPU010000349.1:0-2752 GCA_039932535.1 Gallionella sp.
GGACAGCAGCCTGGTCGGGGAGGGTATGTGGAGCAGCACTCCCGCAGGCCAGGTACAAACCCAGGTGAATCTGGTGCTCGACATCAGCGACGCAGGCAACATGCTGGGACGTTTCGGCTATCCCAATACCGTCAAGGGCGGCAATGGAAGGCTGACGGCTAATTTATCATGGCTCGGCACACCGGATGAATTCAGTTATGCTATTTTGAACGGCACACTCAAACTGAATACCGACAAAGGTCGCTTCCTGAAAATGAATCAGGGGGCGGGAAAATTGCTCAGTGTGCTCAGCCTGCAAGACTTGCCCAAGCATATCTCCTTGGGTTTTACTGATGTATTCAGCGAAGGTTTTCAGTTCGACAATATCAATGGCAACGCCACCATCAAAAATGGTGTGATCGAGACTCAGGACTTCCACATTCTGGGGTCTTCTGCCAAAGTGACTTTGAAAGGCAATGTTGATTTGAATAATGAAACCCAGAATTTGCGGGTGCGGATATTTCCCGCCATTGGAGATAGCGTCTCGCTGATCGGCCTGCTTGCGATCAGCCCGCCAGTGGGCATTGGCTTGTTGCTCGGCAATACTTTACTGGGCAATCCACTCGATAAAATGGTGTCCTTTGAATACAATGTCAGCGGAACATTGAATAATCCCAACGTGGTCAGAATAAAATAACCAGAGCGATAAATTATGTCAGCAACTTCAACACCACACCGTAAGAAAAACCCCGTATCCGCTTTGGCGGAGAGTAGATTGCCCGCGGCGCGCAGGGCGCAGGGTCATGCGTTTAAAGTAGCCGCCATACAAATGGCTTCCGGCCCGAATGTCGCAGGCAATTTGAACGAGGCGCGGCGCCTGATTGCCAAAGCTGCCGAACAGGGCGCGCAACTGGTGGTGTTGCCGGAATTTTTCGCCATCATGGGCATGACCGATCAAGACAAGATTGCGGTGCGTGAGCCGTCGGGGCAGGGGATAATCCAGTCCTTCCTCAGCGAAACCGCGCGCCAATATAAAATCTGGCTGGTGGGCGGCTCAATCCCGCTGGCGGCCAGCACACCGGACAAGGTCATGAATACTTGCCTGGTGTTCGATGAACAGGGTGAGCAGGTAGCGCGCTATGACAAAATGCATTTGTTCAACTTGGAGCTGGGCAACGAAAATTATCACGAAGCAAAAACAATACAGCCCGGCGACCAAGTGGTGGTGATAGACAGTCCATTTGGGCGCATCGGTTTGGCGATTTGCTATGACCTGCGCTTCCCCGAATTATTTCGCGCGATGGAAAAAGTGGACATCATCGTGCTGCCCTCCGCATTTACCGAGACCACTGGCAAAATGCATTGGGAAATATTGGTGCGCGCCCGGGCCGTTGAAAACCTGGCATATGTAATTGCCGCGGCACAGGGTGGTTATCACATCAACGGACGCGAGACACACGGTAACAGTATGATCGTCGATCCCTGGGGGCGTATCCTTGATCGTTTGCCGCGCGGCTCCGGCGTGGTGATCGCCGATGTGAATCCATCTTATCAGGCGAGTCTGCGCAGCAGCCTGCCCGCGCTGACGCATCGTATTTTATTTAACTGTGCTTGATCAAGAAAGAATTGGAATGAAAATTCAGTCGCAACAAAATCAGTCTGTCGATACGCTGTTTGCCACCGCGCAGCAATCGCTGCTCGCGCCTTATTCCATTGATGCCGGCCATATCGAAAAAGTTTTCGCCAGCATGATGGCGCACCGGCTGGATTACGCCGATTTGTATTTCCAGTACAGCCGCGCCGAGAGCTGGTCGCTGGAAGAGGGCATGGTCAAATCCGGCAGTTTCAGTATTGATCAGGGCGTAGGAGTGCGCGCGGTGAGCGGTGAAAAAACCGCTTTCGCTTATTCCGATGATATCAGCCTGAATGCGCTGGATAGCGCAGCGCAAGTGACGCGCGCCATTGCACGGCAGGGCGGCACACAGTCTGTGCCTGCGATACGCCACGGTTCGCGACGCGAAATTTATTTGCCGCATGATCCGATTGCCAGCCTCAAGGATGCGGAAAAAGTTGCGCTGCTGGAACGCCTCGAAGGCTATGCGCGCGCGCTCGATCCACGTGTGGTGCAGGTGATGGCCGGGCTGGCCGGTGAGTATGAAGTAGTCATGGTGGCGCGCAACGATGGCTTGATGAATGCCGACATTCGACCGCTGGTGCGATTGTCCGTGCAAGTCATTATCGAGAGCAACGGTAAACGCGAGCAAGGCTCGGCGGGTGGCGGTGGACGTTTTGATTACGGATATTTCGACGATGAAATGTTACGCAAATATGCCGCTCAAGCCGTGCATCAGGCAGTGGTGAATCTGGATGCCGCGCCTGCCCCGGCAGGTAACATGACCGTGGTACTCGGCAACGGCTGGCCGGGAATCTTGCTGCACGAAGCAATCGGGCATGGCCTGGAAGGCGATTTCAATCGCAAGGGCAGCTCCACGTTTTCCGGCCGTATCGGCGAACGCGTCGCGGCAGAAGGCGTGACCGTGGTGGATGACGGCACACTGTCCAGCAGGCGCGGATCGTTGCAGATGGACGATGAAGGCAATGCTCCGCAATGCACCACGCTGATCGAGAATGGCATCCTGCGCGGCTATCTGCAGGACACCCTCAACGCACGATTGATGGGAGTAGCGGTCACTGGCAACGCGCGCCGCGAATCCTATGCGCACATCCCGATGCCGCGTATGACCAACACCTATATGCTCAACGGCACCAAAGA
>JBDTPU010000350.1:0-5935 GCA_039932535.1 Gallionella sp.
TCACGCGCAATTTGTGTTTGGCCGCGATCGCATACAGCCTGTCCATGTCCACCGGTTTGCCGGCCAGGTACACCGGGATGAGGGCTTTCGTGCGCGGTGTGATCGCGGCTTCGACTTTATCCAGATCAATGTTGCGCGTGACCGGATCAATGTCGGCGAACACGGGCGTTGCACCGACTTCGAGTATCACGTTCGCGGTTGCCACCCATGATATCGGCGTGGTGATGACTTCATCGCCCGCGCCTATGCCCGCAATGCGCAGCGCGATCTCCATCGTGCAGGTGCCGGAATTGAACGTGCGCACCGGACGACCACCAAAATATTCGGAGAGTTGCTTCTCGAATTCCAACACCTTGGGGCCGCTGGTGATCCAACCGGAACGCAATGTATCCGCAACTGAAGCGATGGTCGCTTCGTCTATGGTGGGTTTGGAAAAAGGAAGAAATTTATTGTCCATATTAATTTGCGCTTCAGCTCCAATGTTCAGGCCGCAATCATTATAAGGCAGTCAGGATGGGCAATCCGGGTCTTTGCGATACAGCCACCACTGCCCGGAGTGGGCTGTCCGCTCTACTTTGCATGTTGCCGTGTGGAATAAATGTATCCCCATATCAATCGGAGCGCGGGCAATGAAGTAATCGTATTGGCGGCCATCAAATTTTTGCCAGTCGAACCATTGCGGGTTCCATTCAAAGCCTTCGAATTTCGCCTTGGGCACATGTTCCGGTTTGTAGCTAACCGGCTGCACAAAAGTAACGGCAAAGCTCGGATCGGTGACCCCGGATTCCAGCGCAGCATACCAGGCAGGAAAATGCAGCAATGTTGGCGCGATGGAGTAACTGTCGTCACGTTTAAAAACCAGTGACAGCGTACGCTTTCCCGGTTCTGTCTTGGCAAGGAGGGTATCGAAGCCTGCCATATCCTTGTTGAATTGCAGCGCATGCAGCGACATGAAAGTTATCCAGCCGAACGCAATCACCGGCGCAAGCCAGCGCAGATAATTTTGCATCCGGCCTGTGGTTGCGGGCATGTCTATCATGATAAGGAACAGCGGCATGAACAGGTAGGTGTAGCGCTGGAAGGTATACATATTTCCGAACAGAAAAGTCGGCAGCAATAACAAAATCAGCGTGATGGCAAACACGGGGATTATACGTACACGGGATTTGCTGATGCGGCTTCCGGACAGGAAAGGAAGTGCAATAATTAAACTGCCCAGCAGCGTAATAAAAATTTGAGGACGCGCACCGAGCAGGCGCGGAATAAAACCGTTGATGCGCCCCCAGCCGGGATTATCATGATCGGCCCAGGTGGCGATGCTGGCGTAGTAATCGTCATCGGTTCTGAACCATGAGAGGTCCCAGCCAATAGGAAAATTGGACAACGGGTTATTGCTGGCGTGAACAAACCAGATCAATATCAACGGAGCTATCGCTCCCATAGGCCAGGCGCATTTGATAAAGTCGCGTAAGCGCCGAACCGAAAACAGCCAGTAGGCCAACGCGATCAAGCTGAAGAAACCAAAGATCAGCGCATGACTGAAAAACAGCGCAACCAGCATGAGCGTGATCAACAAGGATGAACGCAAATCGGGCTGCGCTTTCATGCGCCATACCAGCGTCAGAAACATCAGCCCGATGGGAGCCGCGATTAAAAAAATCAATAATCCCCACTGGTAGGTAAAACCATACAGCACCGGGAAAGTAAGCCAAGCCCAGTAAGGGTCGGCTCCCGTGTCACGCAGCAGCAAGCGTGTAGAAAGCGCAAAGCCCGCAAGCGCCAGCCAGATGATGAATTTGCATGCGGCGACGATGCCCAGCAGCGGTGTGAACGCCGCAATCAATCCATAGCCGAGCAGATAGGGCGTGAACAGGTTGAGATGAAATAAATCGGAAAAGGGAAATTCCGGTTTGCCCAGATTCAGCAGCAACGCAACCTGGGCCGCGTGCTGCGGCAAATCCACCATCGGGGGGAACTGCGGAAGCCAGACCGGCATTCCGCACAACAGACACGCCAGCAGAAATAAATATTTTTCGACCGCGACGGGCTGGCGTTTCCACATGACCATCAAGCGCGCGAGATGATGATGACACCTAAGATGATCACGACGATGCCCGCCACCTTGGTCAGACTCAAGGCTTCACCCAGTAAGTACCAGGCTGCTACCGCTGTCACGATATAAGCCATCGACAGCAAAGGGAAGGCGATGCTGACCGGCACACGCGACAGCGCGAGTATCCAGATGATCACACTCAGCGCATAACAACACAGCGCGACGACGATATGCCACTCGGTCGCCAGTTTCAAACCGATAGGCAAGATATTTTCTGCGCTGAATTCAAAATGGCCGATCGCGTTGGTTCCCGCCTTCATCAGTATCTGCGCAGCGGCATTGAGCATCACGCCGGTGAAGATCAGGGCAAAGCTGATCAGGTTCATAATTTTTTCACCACAATATATTGCGCATCTTCATAAATTATCTTCATCGCAAAATCCAGTTGCTGGAGCCGCTTGTAAGTTTCCACCGGCATGATCGCCAGCGCCGCCGATTGTGCTTGCCAGACCTTTGCGAAGCTTGTGTAGTCGGGAATCCAGCGCTGCGGTTCCTGCATGATACCGAATGCCATCTCATCCTGAAACTGCACCAGCGTGAAAGTACGCTTCAGGTAAAAGGGTAAGGTCTGCTCGTAGGTGTCCACCGAATAAAACGGGTCCTCGACTTTGACGTAGGGACGTATCGCATTGGCGATGAAATAAGCGGAGCGCTCCCTCGCGATGGTGTTGTAGCCCGACGCGCCGAGTTGCGCAGCCAGCAAGGTGCTTAATGCCAACGCCAGCACTGCTGTGAGTTTGCGCTCTTTTATGGTATTGGCGCTGCGCAGCAACACCAATGCGCCCATTACACCCAGCAACCAGACCACCGCTGCGACTACCAGCCAGTAAGCATATTCACCATAGCCTTGCACTTGCAGCGGCGTGTCGGCCAGGCGCGCGGTAAAAGGCGCAAGCCCCGCTGCCAGCACGGTCAGCGGCAACAACGGGGCTATCATCCAGAATAATCTGCGTGAACTCATTTCGACTAGTTGCTTGCCCATCAGCAGCGCCAGCGCCGGGAACATCGGCAGCAAATAGGACGGCAGCTTGGAGCCGGAGACGGTGAAGAATAAATAAATGAACACCGCCCAAACCAACAGAAAGCGCGCGGCATTGAAGGTTTTATCCGGCAGCTTGCTGGTGCGCCATGTTCTGAGCAAAGAATCGAACATCACTATCGTCCATGGCAACATGCCGGCCAGCAAAATCGGGATGAAGTAATACCAGGGTTGATAGCGCCCGAGATCTTTGGTAGTGAAGCGCGTGTAATGTTCGTAAATAAAAAAGCGCTGGAAGAATTCTGGATTGGCTTTCATCACCAGATAAAACCACGGCGCGGTGATCAGCAAAAATACCGCCAGGCCGGGCAACCAGTGCATGCGTTTGAACACAGAAAAATCGCGCTGCACTATGGCATAAATGAACAGCGCGGCACCCGGCAAAACCAGCCCCATCAAGCCTTTGCTCAATACCGCAAGAGCCAGCGCAGCCCAGGCCAGCAACATCCAGTTACGTTGTTTTTTTGTGTCTGTCTTTGTCTGTCCCAGCAACAAACCCGTAATGCCCAGCGTGAGAAAAAACGTGACGCCCATGTCCAGCGTGTTGATGTGCGCCATCAACACATACAGCATGCTGCTGCCCAGCAATATCGCGGCATAATTCGCCGCCTCGCGTCCGAACAAACGCATCCCGGCAAACCACACCAGCAGGATTCCGGCAAAGCCGGTCAGCGCAGTCCATAACCGCGAAGTCCAGTGATGTTCGCCGAACAGGGTATAAGCAGTAGCCGTCGCCCAATATTGCAGCGGCGGCTTTTCAAAATATTTAAGGTCGTTCAGACGCGGTGTGGTCCAGTCACCACTGACTACCATCTCGCGCGGAATCTCGGCGTAGCGGCCTTCATCTGGCTTGATCAACTTGCGGTATTCGAGATTGGAGAACCAGATCAGCGCGACGGCAACGATTAGCCACCAGATTTGCTTGCTGGAAATATGCTCAGTCATCGATTTCAATTTTCTGTCCAACCGGCACGCAACTCTCGCGCAACGCGGAAAGTCTGCTCAAGTTGTGCCGCATCACCCGCCGCAAGTGCGTCGCTCATTTGGGTCAGCCCTGCGATATAGACTTTTAATTCTTTCAGAAAAGCATCGCGATTTGACAGACAAATATCCCGCCACATTTCCGGCGAACTCGCCGCAAGGCGCGTGGAATCCCTGAAGCCGCTGGCGGCGAAAGACAACAGCAGTTCGCGATTGTCGCGCTGAGCTAGATCATGCGCCAGCGCAAATGCCAGCAAATGCGGCAAGTGGCTGACGGCGGCGAATACTTCGTCGTGCTGCTGCGGCGTCAGCTCGCTCACCGCAGCACCGCAAAGCTCCCAAACCTTACGCACGCGCTCGACGGATTGCGCCGAATTTTCCGGCAACGGAGTCAGCACCACTTTTTTGCCCTGATATAAACCGGCGCGTGCCGCAGCCGGTCCGCTTTGTTCGTCTCCTGCGATCGGATGTGCGGGTACAAACTGCGCCACTTTTTTGCCCAATTTTGCATAGGCATCTCGCACCACATCGCTCTTGGTACTGCCGCCATCTGTCATCAGAGTATGTGTGCCCAGGTGCGGCGCGATATGCGCGAATAGCTCCGCCATCTGCCCGACCGGTGTTGCCAGCAATATCAGATCGGCGTCGCTGACTTCCGCAGAAATATTTTGACCGATGCGATCAATGAGGCCGAGTTGTTGTGCCTGTTGCAGCGTCACCGCTCTGCGCCCGAAACCCACGACTTCGCCGACCGCATTCGCTTTGCGCAACGCCAGCGCGAACGAGCCGCCGATCAGCCCGACGCCGAAGATGACGATTTTTTTGAATAGTGGTTCGATCATGGACAGCCCCCTCTGATAAAACTGCTGGTAGAACTACTAGCCACCTGACTAAACCAGCAAAAGACGCCGGCAAGTCATTGGTTATAGCCATTCGACTAAGCGGCGAAGCCGCCAAGTCGCTGGTTATCCCCCACCCTCTCCATGCGTGGTTGTTGCCGCTTTAGCGGCTTTACAACCACGGCCTCCCCCTTGCGGGGACTGGAGAGGGAGTACGGCTTTCGTAGGGTGGGTTAGCGCAGCGTAACCCACCGAAAAATCTTATAGCGTGCGCCCTATCGCCTTGGCGATGCCACCCAATGTGCCCATCAGGTTTTTCAATTCCTGTGGTGTCAGAGCCTGATCCGCATCGCACCATGCCTCGCAGGGATTCGGATGCATCTCGACCAACAGGCCATCTGCGCCTGCGGCAATCGCCGCTTGCGATAACGCGGGCACCATCCATGCCTTGCCGCCCGCATGTGAAGGATCGACGATCACCGGCAAATGGGTTTCTTTTTTCAGCACCGGAATCGCCGTCACATCCAGCACGTTGCGATAATACGTTTCAAAAGTGCGGATGCCGCGTTCGCAGAAAATAATATTATGGTTTCCTCCCGCCGCGATATATTCCGCCGCCATCAGCCATTCGGAAATGGTTGCCGACATGCCGCGCTTCAAAATCACCGGCTTGCTGATGCGCCCGACTTCTTTGAGTAAATCAAAATTCTGCATGTTACGCGTGCCGATCTGGATCACGTCCACATCGTTGTCCATGAAGGTATCCAGCATGCGAATGTCCATCAATTCGGTGACGATGGGCAATTTGTATTTGCTCGCCGCTTTGCGAAACATGTCCAGTCCTTCCACACCCTTGCCTTGAAACGTATACGGACTGGTGCGCGGCTTGAATGCGCCGCCGCGCATCAAGCGGCAACCTGCCTCATGCACGAACTTTGCCGACAAGTCCATCTGCTCTTGTGT
>JBDTPU010000351.1:0-5555 GCA_039932535.1 Gallionella sp.
CCGGTGCATATCAGCGGCGAATCGGGCAGCGGCAAGGAATTGGCGGCGCGGCTTATCGTGCAAAGTGGTGCGCGCCATGACCAGCCTTTTGTTGCAGTGAATTGCGGCGCCATTCCGGAGAATTTGATGGAGAATGAGTTTTTTGGTTACAAAAAAGGCGCATTCACCGGGGCGGACAAGGATCGCGATGGCTTCTTTCAGGCGGCACATGGGGGAACATTATTTCTCGATGAGGTTGCGGATTTGCCGCTATCCATGCAGGTCAAGTTGCTGCGCGCAATCCAGGAAAAGCGGGTGCGCAAAATTGGCGCCACCGGTGAAGAGCCCGTGGATGTGCGCATCATCAGCGCGACGCATCAGGATTTGACCGACTGTGTGCGACAAGGCGCATTTCGCCAGGATCTTTATTACCGCTTGAATGTCATCTCGATCAAAATGCCCGCGCTGCGTGAATTGCGCGAAGACATTCCGGGGATTGCACAGAGCATGCTCGAACGTTTGGGCAGCAATGCGGAGGTGCATTTTTCAGCGGCGGCATTGCGTGCGCTGCAAGGCTATAGCTTCCCGGGTAATGTGCGTGAATTGGAAAACGTTATTGAGCGCGCATTGACTATGTGTGCGGGGGATGTGATAGAAGAGCAGGATTTGTTGCTGGTGCCGGTAGAACATGGCCGCTCGGATAATCAATCGCTGAGCAGCAAATATCCACTGCCGGATTATCTGGATCGGGTCGAAAAACAGGCTTTGCTGGAAGCTTTGCAGCAGACCGGATTTAATCGCACAGCGGCGGCCAAGCTGCTGGGGCTGACATTCAGAACCATGCGTTACCGTATGGAAAGACTCGGCGTCAAGGATCCCGATGGCACAGACGATCCAGAGTAACCAGCCATTAAGCGTTGATACGCACGGGCTGCTGTGCGGCTGCGAATATATCCCGTCGCCGAACTGCGATGATCGCCCCGCCGCCGCGATCGAATTATTGGTGATCCACAATATCAGCCTGCCGCCCGACGAGTTTGGAGGTGATGGTGTGCAGCGGTTATTCACCAATACCCTGGAAGTGACGGCTCATCCTTATTACCCGACTATCGCCGGATTGAAAGTGTCAGCACACTTCTTCGTGCGCCGCGACGGGCAGATCATTCAATTCGTTTCCTGCCTGAAACGAGCCTGGCATGCCGGAGAATCCTGCTGGCAGGGCGCATTTCGCTGTAATGATTTTTCCATCGGCATTGAACTGGAAGGCGGCGACGCCACGCCATTTACGGATGCGCAATATGCCGCGCTGAGTGACTTGACCCAGGCGTTGCGCGCAGTTTATCCGATACGCGGCATCGCCGGTCACAGCGATATTGCCCCGCAACGCAAGACTGATCCTGGGCCGTGCTTCGATTGGGTGCGCTATCTTGCGGGTTTATGCGAAGCATAGAGACATAATCCCATACTGCAAAAGAAGATCGCGACCCTCGCGGGAGGGAAAGTAAAAGTTCTTGATGTTTTTACTTGCAATATTTTTGTGACCTACTACAATTAGCTCCGCCGCCAGAAAAAATACTATATATAGTGGTTTTGGGGGTTCACAGAATTTCAAGGGAGTAAGTATGTTGCATGCCGCTACCGATAGCATTTCAACCTCTTCAGTGCTTGCCAATAAAGTCTCCGATCCTGTTTCATCGTCTCCTGCCAATCCGTTTGATCAATACAAAGTAATCCGCCGCAATGGTTCAGTGGTGGTGTTTGAGCCAGCCAAGATTTCGATTGCGTTGACCAAGGCGTTCATCGCGGTGAATGGGGGTCACGGGGCGGCATCGGCACGGGTTCGTGAGATGGTCGAGCAATTGACCAATGGTGTCGTCTCTGCGTTGATGCGCCGCCAGCCGCATGGCGGGACGATGCACATTGAGGATATTCAGGATCAGGTCGAGTTGGGCTTGATGCGTTCCGGCGAGCACGATGTTGCGCGCACCTACGTGTTGTACCGCGAAGAGCGGGCACGTTCCCGCGCCAAATCGAAGAGTCGCGAGCCGGTGCACATTATTAATGTCACAGGTGAAGACGGAATGGCGCGTCCGCTTGATCTGGATCGCCTTTCCGCATTGGTGCAGGATGCCTGCGCGGGTCTGGGCGAGGTGGTTTCCGCAGACGCGGTCATCAAGTTGACGCTGAAAGATTTGTATGACGGCGTGGCGTTGACCGAAGTTCGCAAGTGCCTGGTGCTGTCCGCGCGTTCATTGATCGAAAAAGAGCCGGCCTATAATTTTGTTACTGCCCGCCTGCTGTTGAATACCATTTGCAGCGAAACGCTGGGCGAAGAGATTGCGCCGGGAGATATGGCGACCCGCTATGCGACCTATTTTCCGAAGTTCATCAAGCAGGGTATCAAAGCAGAGTTGCTGGACGCACGGCTGGGACAATTTGATTTGAAACGTCTGGCCAAGGAACTGGATGCGCAGCGTGACTTGCAGTTCGGCTATCTCGGCCTGCAAACTTTATATGACCGATATTTTCTGCATATCGAAGGCAGGCGCATCGAATTGCCGCAGGCTTTTTTCATGCGCGTCGCGATGGGGCTGGCGCTGAACGAGATCGACCGCGAAGCGCGCGCGGTGGAATTTTACCGCCTGCTGTCCAGCTTTGATTTCATGAGTTCCACGCCGACCCTGTTTAATTCTGGTACGCAACGTTCGCAACTGTCTTCTTGTTACCTGACCACGGTGGCAGATGACCTGGACGGGATTTACGAAGCCATCAAGGAAAATGCGTTGCTCGCCAAATATGCCGGGGGCCTGGGCAACGACTGGACACCGGTGCGCGCACTCGGTGCGCATATCAAAGGGACGAATGGCCAGTCGCAAGGCGTGGTGCCGTTCCTGAAGGTAGTGAACGATACCGCTGTCGCGGTGAACCAGGGCGGCAAACGCAAGGGCGCAGTGTGCGCCTACCTGGAGACCTGGCATCTGGATGTTGAAGAGTTTCTGGATTTGCGCAAAAACACCGGCGATGACCGGCGTCGCACCCACGATATGAATACCGCCAACTGGATTCCTGATTTATTCATGAAGCGTGTCATGGAAGGCGGCGACTGGACATTGTTCTCGCCGTCCAACGTGCCGGACCTGCACGACAAGTTCGGCGCCGATTTCGAGCGTGCCTACACCGCTTACGAAGCGAAAACCGCGACCGGCGAACTCAAGTTGTTCAAGAAAATTCCGGCAGCCAGCCTGTGGCGCAAGATGCTGACCATGCTGTTCGAGACTGGCCATCCGTGGATCACTTTCAAGGATCCGTGCAACATTCGTTCGCCGCAACAACATGTGGGCGTGGTGCATAGCTCCAACCTGTGTACCGAAATCACGCTGAATACCAGCGACAGCGAAATCGCCGTGTGCAATCTGGGCTCGGTCAATCTGGCTGCACACCTTTACCCGAAAGGTCATGATAAGGCCGGGCAGATCGATCATGACAAACTGCGTCGCACCATCACCACCGCGATGCGCATGCTGGATAACGTGATCGACATCAACTATTACGCAGTGGACAAGGCGCGCAATGCCAATGTCAAACATCGCCCGGTGGGTCTGGGCATTATGGGCTTTCAGGATTGCCTGCATGATTTGCGCATCGCGTATGCATCCGATGCGGCAGTCGAGTTCGCGGATCGTTCGATGGAGGCGGTGTGTTATTACGCCTACTGGGCATCCACCGAATTGGCGGAAGAGCGCGGCCGTTACGCCAGCTATCGTGGCGGTCTGTGGGATCGTGGCATCCTTCCGCAAGACACGCTGGAAATGTTGCGCCAGGAACGGGGTGGTTATGTCGAAGTAAATATGTCGGCCAGCATGGATTGGGACGCTTTGCGCGCGCGTATCAAACAATATGGCATGCGCAATTCCAATTGCGTTGCCATAGCGCCGACCGCGACCATTTCCAATATCATCGGCGTGTCGGCCTGCATCGAGCCGACCTATCAGAACATCTTTGTAAAATCGAATCTGTCCGGAGAATTTACCGTCATCAACGAACGCCTGGTTGCGGATCTGAAGCAGCTTGGTCTGTGGGACGAGGTGATGATCGCCGACCTGAAATATTTTGACGGTACCCTGGCAAAAATTGATCGCGTGCCGGCAGAGTTCCGCACCCTGTATGCCACAGCATTTGAAGTGGAGCCGAGCTGGCTGATCGAGGCGGCCTCGCGCCGTCAAAAATGGATAGATCAGGCGCAGTCGTTGAACATTTACATGGCCGGTGTTTCCGGACGCAAGCTGGATGAGACCTACAAGCTGGCCTGGCTGCGCGGCCTGAAGACTACCTATTATCTGCGCACGATGGGCGCAACTTCGGCGGAGAAATCCACCGGTCGAGCCGGTGCGCTGAATGCCGTTCCAACCAATGGTGATGCGGTGGAAGAAACCCAATTCTGTTCAATTGACAGTCCGGAGTGTGAGTCTTGCCAGTAGGCTAAAACGTTAGAGCAAGGGGAGAAAATAATATGCTGAATTTTGAAGAAGACATCAAGACGGACAGGATGCCGTTGGACATGATGCGGATTTCCTCATTTGATGAGGCGTTGATCCTGCAAAAACTGGCCGTGCAAATGGAGAATGAAGAACAAATGGCGCCTGTAGTTCAACCCAAAACAGTCGGGCGCATTCGTGTGGAAGACAAGCGCATCATCAATTGCAAGGCTGACGTGAATCAGCTGGTGCCATTCAAGTACAAATGGGCGTGGGATAAATACCTGGCCGCCTGCGCCAATCACTGGATGCCTCAGGAAGTGAACATGACCGCGGATATCGCGCTGTGGAAAAGCGACAGGCTGAGCGACGATGAACGACTGCTGGTCAAGCGTAACCTGGGTTTTTTTACCACAGCGGATAGTCTGGCGGCGAATAATATCGTGCTCGGCACCTATCGCCACATCAGCAATCCGGAGTGCCGCCAATACCTGCTGCGCCAGGCGTTTGAAGAGGCGATCCATACTCATGCCTATCAATACATCGTGGAAAGCCTGGGTCTGGACGAAGGCGAGATTTTCAATATGTACCACGAAGTGCCCAGCATCCGCGCCAAGGACGAATTTCTGCTGCCGTTCATCGACACCCTGACCAATCCTGCATTTCAAACCGGCACGCCGGAGGCGGATCGCCAGTTGTTGCGCAGCCTGATCGTGTTCGCCTGCATCATGGAAGGTTTGTTCTTCTATGTAGGCTTTGTGCAGATACTCGCCTTGGGTCGCCAGAATAAAATGACCGGCGCCGCCGAACAATATCAATACATTCTGCGTGATGAATCCATGCATCTGAATTTTGGCGTGGATGTAATCAACCAGATCAAGATGGAAAACCCGCACTTGTGGACCTCTGAATTTCGCGAAGAAATCCGTGGCTTGATACAAAAAGGCGTGGAACTGGAATATGCCTATGCCGAAGACACCATGCCGCGCGGCGTGCTGGGTCTGAATTCAACCATGTTTAAAGAATACTTACGTTTTATTGCCAACCGCCGCTGCCAGCAAATCGGTGTGGATGTGTTGTATCAAGGTGCGACTAATCCGT